>CAZTEZ010000052.1:0-11477 GCA_964611815.1 uncultured Bacteroidia bacterium
TGCCGTTTGTTTTACTGAGCACAGCCACACTCTTGCTGCAGTACTTGATCGTGCGTCGGCTGGCCGGCGACCGTGCAGGCTTTGCAGCGCTGTGGCTGCTGGCATTCTCGCAGTACGTGCTACTGACGGTGGCGGGTGCAGCGGGGATGTCGGGGCTCGACACCACGCTGGTGTTCACCACCAGCCTTGGGCTGTGGGCATGGCTGCGCTGGGAAGATAGCGGGCATTGGCGCTGGGCGCTACTGCTAGGTCTGGCATGCGGTTTGGGCGTGCTCACGAAATGGCTGGTCGGTCTGCTGCCGCTTTGTGTCGCCGGCTTGAGCTTGTTGGTGAAGTATTTGCCCCTGTTTCGAGCCCACCAGTCTTCAAAGTCCTGGCAGCCATGGGCGCAGTTGTTTGTGACAGGCGCTATCACTTTTTTGGTTGCAGCGCCTTGGTACGTCTATGCTGCAAAAGCCTTCCCGGAGAGCTTCGCGACCGAAATCAGCAGTTTCAGCGCGCATTTTACACGGCAGCCGGACGTGGTTCAAGACCAGCATTACCCATGGTACATCTATCTCATCACCCTGCCTCATTTGTACGCCTGGCCACTGGTCGTGCTATTGCCAATTGCACTATTCGCCCTGCTCAGGCAAGTGCATAGCCTGCGTCTAGGTGTGGTGGTCATTGGAAGCCTTGCGGCGGTCTATGGCTTTTTCATGCTGGCCGATTGGCGCATCCCCCACTACGTCGTTTTGCTTTACCCATTGATGCTGGCGCTCTTCGGTGCGCTCGTGGCGCGAATGCAACAAAGCCTTCAACTGCGCTTTAAGGAGCGCCAGGCGCGCATGGCCACGCTTGCACTGCTGCTGGCGTTGAGCTACGTGATGCTGAAACCTGCGCAATGGCAACCGGACCTGCAGCCACCCATGAACAGCGAGCTGCGACAGCTCTTCCAGCGCCTGCCACGCCCGCAGGGCGAAGCGCCCGTCGTGTTCGGTGCCGACCAAGAAGATGTGCCCCGGCTGATGTTCCACAGCGGCTGGGTCGTGGTGCGCGATGCGTGCGATTCTCGCCTCGCCGAACGGCTGCTCAAAACCGGGCGCAGTTGCTGGTGTTTGCGTACGAATCGCGATCGTCCTCAGCTTGAGCCGCTTGCAGCCGAGGGCCGCTGGCAGGCAACAAAAAGTCCTTAAAAAAGGCGAAAAAACAGCCGGTGGGGCTTGCATGGCTTCCGGTTGCTATACTATCTTTGCAAGCACCGATAAAAAACGGCTGAGTTGTTTGCGCAATAGGCCAGTTGGAAACGACAAAAGGTCCGGTAGTTCAGTTTGGTTAGAATGCCTGCCTGTCACGCAGGAGGTCGCGAGTTCAAGTCTCGTCCGGACCGCCAAACACAAAGAAAACCCGCTGATTTTCAGCGGGTTTTTTGTTGTTGATACTGCTGGCCGATGTCAGCTCGAGAACGCTGTCGCCATGCGCTCAAGCGCCTTGCTGGTGTTGAAGCAACGCGCATGCCCGGCGGCCGTTTGTGCGCGCATGATGCTGCGCAACAAATCGCGTCGCTTCTCGAGCGTCAGCTTGCGGGCGGAGTCAGTAGCGGCTTGGTTCGCCTGCCATTCAGCGTAGACACTGTCGATTTTGTATTCGCGCAAAATGGCATCGGCTAGCTTGCTCAGGCTGGGTGTCGCTTCCTGAGCGGGCTGTGTGGTTTGTAGAGTGTCCATATTTCGGATGCTTAGGCGTTCAAAGGAGATGGATATCGTGTTTTATATTCTACGACGAAAAGCCGTGCCTGATGTACAAAAACGCCGGACAGTATAAACAGCCCGGCGTTTGGTATTTTTCGAGGTGTGTACAGCCGAACGACCGATCACTCAATCAGAATCTCAACCCGGCGGTTGATCACGTGCTGATCTTTCGTGACGTTTTTGATGATCAAGAACTTCTCGCCGTGGTAATTCACGACCAGTCGACTGGGGTCGATGCCACTGGCAAAGAGGTACTTATACACGTTGTACACGCGGTTTTTCGACAACTGCTCGTTGTAAGCCACCGAGCCATAGGGGTCGGTGTGGCCAATGAGGTAGATGGTTTTGTCACGGAGTTTCGGGTGGTTCAGGTCTGGCAGATACTTGTTCGTGACTTTGGCGCGTGAGTAAGGCGTGACGTAGTAACTATCGAAGCCAAAGTTGACGACACCAATGAAGGTCAGATCTTCCTTGTTCAAATCATCGACCACGGTGAGGCTGTTGCGATCGACATCAATGGTCTTGTAACGCTCGTCGATTTCGTCCTGATTGTAAGTGGCGGCGGGCGTGGTGGTCGCTAGGGCAAAATCGGGCAAGCCCGGTTCGCTGAAGAGCTGCAAGGCGATCACACTGTCGAGCTTGGGCAGCTCGAAGTCCAGCACCTCGCGTGGGGCGACGTAGCTGTAGATGTCGTAGCCCCCCTCGCCACCGGCACGCGCACTCGAGAAATAGCCGGTGTTTTCCGACACACGGTTGAAGTGGATGTCGTCGGCAGCGGAGTTCATGGGCGCGCCCCGGTTTTGGGGCTCCTTCCACTCACCAGCGTACAGGCGGGTTTTGAAAATGTCGTGCCCGCCGATGGACGTGTGGCCAGTAGACGAGAAGTAGACGGTCTTGCCGTTTTTATGGATGAACGGAGCGCGCTCATCTTCAGCAGTGTTGATTGTCTCGCCCAGGTTCTGTGGCTGTCCAAACTGACCGTTGCCGGTCGAGTAAGCGATGTAAAGGTCATAGCCACCGTAGCCGCCGGGGCGGTCAGATGCGAAAATCGCGAACGAGCGGTCGGCAGAAATCGCGATGTGCGGCTCGTGCGCGTCGCTGTTCACGCCTTCGATTTCAACGAGTTCGCCCCAGGCCGACTTCTTGGAAGCGTCCTCGGCGTTCTCGTTTTTGGTGATCATGTACAGATTGCCGAGTGCCTGGTCGCGCTTAAGGCGGTACATCTTGCGTTGATAGACATACAGCGTGTCGTCGTTGGTGGTCACAAAACTCGAAGCGTTGTCGTAGCGCTTTTTGTTGATGGGTTTAGGCAGCATTTGCGGGCAATCCCAACCTTCTACGCCCTCGCTGATGCGCTCGGTGCGGTAGATGTTTTCGAGGTAGAGCGATGAAGCTTTCTTTACGCGCAGCTTATCCAGCTTCTTGGCCTTGCGATTCGGCATCTGGCACTTGGGCCCACGGCCGCGAACAGTGTAATACAGAACGGAATCGTCCGATGTCACCACGGGCGCATATTCCATATCAAAGGAGTTGATTTTGGTGCCCAGGTTTTTGATATCCACCTCGCTATCGGGGTCGCTCAATAGCAGCGCATTATTACACTGCTGGATATAGTCTTTGAGTGCAGCCGATAAGTAATTCTCGGCAGAGACCTTCGACAGTGCTTTGGTGTAGTGCTCCAGCGCCGTTTCGTAGTCGCCGTTTAAGTGTAGCGCGCGCGCATAGTAGAAGTGGTAGCGCTGGTCGGCGCCCTCGCCAACTTGGTCCATCGCTCGCTCAAAATACGGCAATGCATCCGCGTATTGTTGCGACTCCATTTTGACCACGCCTTTCAAATACAGCAGGAAATAACTTGCCGTATCGGTTTTCTCCATCGCCTTGTCAAGATACTTGTCGCCCTTCAGTACGATTTCGAAGTAATCAAGCGGGTCGTAGCAGAAATACTGCAGGTACATCCGCGGGATGATAAACCGCATGGCTTTCTTGACTTTCCCCTTGCCCTTGTCCAGGCTTTTCAGAGACTCTTTCCGCTGTTCTTTAATGCGCTTTTCTTCGGCCTTGCAGGCATCGCTATTGCGACTTTCTGCGTATTTGGGGTCGGCAGTGCTGCCTTCAGCCTCCTGTGCTAGGGCATATAGGGGAGACAAACCCAGCAAGGCGAGGAGTGCCAGCAGGCGTAAGTGTTGGAGCGTATTCACGGCAATAAATTCTCAGTGTGAAGGCTAAAGAAGTTCGGCAGGACCATTTTTCAAAGCACAAGAGTCGGTACTTATAAACGTTACTGCAACTGACTAGGGGGGCAGCTTGTCTAATTCACCGAAAAACTTTCCGGTATTAGATGCTGACTTTCCGTACGCAGAGATTCAATTCCTGTTAGGGCCAGCGCACGAATTTCGTCGAACAGGCAAAAAAAAACAGTTCAATGCACGCGCGTCTGGCTCACAAGTGTCAAGCATCAAGATGCTTGACTGACGTGGTCGAGTACCCTAAAGACGCTTTTCAATTGAGATCGGCGAACACCAAACCGCCCAGCACCTTGGGGTAGAAATACGTGCTTTTGGGTGGCATAACGGCCGGTAGTCGGCTGATGTCCAGAAACTGCTGCTTGCTGGCGGGCTGCATCAGAAAGCTGACTGTCTGCGCGTCTTCCCGGCAAGCTTTGATGGCCGCAGCGGCACTACGGCGATAACTGATGCGGGGGTCGGCAGGTTGCGCTGCGCTGGGCAGGCCAAAGCATTGGTCAATGATGAAGTAATGCAGCTGCTTGAAGCTCAGGCTGCACACGTCTCGACTTGTGCCATCGTCGATCATGTCAGGCAAGCCGGGTTTTGGGTGAAGCAAGAGACTGCCCTGTGGCCAGACCATCGCGATAGCCGCGTCGCTTTTGCGGAAGGCCAAAGCGGCAGGTTCGCGTGCAGAAATCGGCTGTGTGGTGAAGTAGCGCTCGATCTTGGGCAGCACCTCGTCTACGCTCGGCAGACCATCGAGCTGTAAGACGCGGTGGAAAGGCAGGATGTTGAGGTCCGGGGCGTTGAGGTTGCTCAGGAACATCAGGTGCATGGCGGCTTTGGGGTCACCGCTCTGTTCGGCATAGCGCAGATGCGTGGTGATGCGGTGGTGGCCGTCAGCGAGGTAGAGCCGGCGCTGGCGCATGATGATTTGCAGGCTGCGGATGCGTTGCAGGTCCGTCTCCAGGCGGATGATGTGGCGCGTGCCCTGGGTGTCGGTCACGCTGGCGAGGGGGTAGGTCTGGTTTTGCGCCAGCAGCGATTCCATGCGGTTTTCGGTGTCATTTATTAGCCCGTGGGTCGGTACGCTCTGCATGCCCAACGCTTTCAGTTGCTCCAGTCGCGCTGCGATTTTGTCCTCAAACACCGCCTCGTGCAGGGCAATTTCTTCGCGCTTGAGCGACACCAGGCACAGCACGCCCCGCCGAATGTGCGTCTGCTGCCCACCCAAGAGTTGAAAGTGCTGCTCGTAGACGTACATCGCCGGGTGGGGGTCGCGCTCAATGATGGTGTCGCTGATAAACGCGTCCCGTTTATCGAGCGCCGCGTTCAGGCTTTGCGGGTGCATCAAGTGCAGTGCACTGTGGGGGTGCTCATAGCACTGCTCCAGCAGCTTGGGCAACACCGTATCCGAGAGTGGCGCTACGACGTGTTGCAGCAACGGCACTTTGCGCGGGTTATAGCGCCAGGCACGGAAAGCATGGATTTCTGGCATGAACCGCCAAAGATACGGCCTCTGCACGCGTTCGCCAACCACGGCTTGAACTCAAACTGCTGCGCTGAAACAGACTTTCAAAAGATTCTGAATAAGCAGCTCGATACCCGCCAGCATTGCCTTGGGCTGCAAATTGCGTATTTTAGTGTCTGAATTTTCGAACGAATACGCCGCACATGCCCACAGTATATATTGACGGTCAAGCTTTTGAGTACGCAGAGGACGAGAAGCGCCCCCTCTTGCAGTTCGCTATTGAAAACGGAGTTGAAATCCCGTATTTCTGCTACCATCCCTCGATGAGCGTGCCCACCAACTGTCGCATGTGCCTCGTGGAGGTCGGCATGCCCATGCGCGACCGCGCCACAGGCGAGCCCGTGCTTGATGACGACGGCAACCAGAAAATCCAGTGGGGCCGCAAGCCCAACACGTCTTGCAATACGCGCCTCTCGCCCGGCATGGTGGTGAAAACCAGTCAATCGAGCGAGACAATCGCAACCGCGCAAAAGGGCGTGCTGGAGTTCATGCTCATCAACCACCCGCTCGACTGCCCGATTTGCGACCAGGCCGGCGAGTGCCCCCTGCAGATCCAGACGTACAAGTTCGGCCCCGAAGGCTCGCGCTTTGAAGTCGAGAAAGTCCACAAGCCCAAGCGCATTGAGCTGGGTCCGCGCGTGGTGCTCGACGCCGAGCGCTGCATCAACTGCACGCGTTGCACACGCTTCACACACGAGATTTCAGGCTCCGGGCAGCTGAGTATCATCGCCCGTGGTGAGAAGAACTTCCCGGCCGCAGCGCCCGGCACATCCTTCGACGAGCCCTACTCGATGAATGTCATCGACCTCTGCCCGGTGGGTGCACTCACGAGCGACAACTTCCGCTTCCAGGCCCGGGTATGGGAGATGAACTACACCCCAAGCATCTGCACCGACTGCGCTAAAGGCTGCAGCATTGATGTGTGGGTGCGCGACAACGAGGTGCTGCGCCTGACGCCCCGCAAAAACGAGCAGGTGAACGACTACTGGATGTGCGATGAAGGCCGACTTGGTTTCGAAAAGTATAACTTCAACCGCGTGAACACACCCAAGCTCGCCGGTGATGTGCCCGTGACCTGGGAAGAAGCTTATACGCACGCTGCTGATCTGCTGAAGAAGCACAAAGGCAAGGTGCTCTTCCTGGCTTCGGCATTGAGTGGCCTCGAGAACAACCTCGCCATGCAGCAGTTCGCCCAGGAGCAGGGCGGCGATCTCTTCTTCACGACTCACGAGATTGCGGGCCGTGGCGATGACTTCCTGCGCAAAGACGACATCACGCCCAACACCAAAGGCTGCGAGGCCCTAAACATCACGGCGCTGAGCGAGGCTGAATTGGAATCGAAGCTCAAAGCTGGGGTGTACGAGTTGGTGTATATGCTCGAAGATGTGCATGCCATGACACCCGTACTACGCGAGTTCAACGGCCCGGTGGTGATGCACGCGACGCATTATGTGGAGGGCTTCGAGAAAGCCGCCGTCATTTTGCCCGCTGCTATGGAAATCGAGCAGCCGCAGTCGTTCATGAACATCGATGGCGTGGTGCAAACCACCGAGCAGAGCCGCCAAATCAAGCACATGACGCCCGAAGACTGGATGTTCATGTCCAAGTCGCGCCTGGACGCCGCCGGTCAACTCACCGACCGCTGGCGCAAAGAGGAGCACATCCTCGACGTACACGCCAGCTGGCGCATCCTCTCGGAGGTTTCCCAAAAAGCCGAGGGCAGTCTACGCTACAACTCTTTCAAAGAGGTCGTGTCTGCGCTAAAATCTGAGGGCGAAGCCTTTGAGGACATCAAGCTGCGCAAGCGTCCGCCGCGCCGTGCGTTCAAACACTCTCAATTTGACTTCGCGCTCGATCTGCAGGCGAAGACGTATTAACGTCCTGTTTAACAGTAGGTTTTCTTTCAGTTGAGTATTAGGCCACGGGTAAGTCTCCCCCTGTCATTGCGGCCGTTTAAAGTGGCTATTCAGTATTTCGCAGCTGACTTGCCTGTGGCAGGCAAGCCTCATTGACTATTTTCTCTGCGTTTTTGAATGCGTTCTTAGGGATGAAGTCCAGAATCACAAAAAAATGTTTTGGCATCTGAGTGCGCTGCTTCCGAAATTGAGAGTGGTTAGTTGTAAAGAAGCTGACTTTCGTCAGAATCAGGCAACGTGTTGTCTGGAATTGACTGTAGGTTTCAGTATATTTACGCTCGCTTAACACAGACTTTGGCAACAAACATTAAAACTCTGGATATGAAAAAACTTTCACTTTTAGTGAGCATGTGTCTGCTCTTCGGCTGGCAAGCCGTTTTGGCACAGGCCACTCAATATCAAACCGCACCCTATCAGCCCCAGTTGATGAAGCAGCGCGTAGACAACAGCGTGTTTCAAACGACTGACCCGGCTGGGCCGGGTAGCATGATCAACATGCCCACCAGCACGAACAAAACCAGTGACTTGGGCACAGAAAACGTAGGTCGCGCCTCGAACCTGTACTCGATCATTCGTACTTCACAGGCGAATCAGGTCGCGGTGCAGGATGAAGAAGATTTCATCGCGTTCATTCACCGCCAAGACGTGCAGAAGCACGGCGGTACGCCTACGACGACTTCGAACGGCCTTTACCGCATCGATTACTCGACTGACGGTGGTGGCTCATTCACGATCGACGTTGGCCCGCTCGTGCCCATCTCGGCTCACGTAGCTGTTGGTGCGCGTGCGCGTTACCCCCAAATGGCGGTGTATCGCCCCAATGGTGCGACTGGCATTGACGATTACAAAATCGTTTTCGCTGGCCCCACTACGGGTGGTAACGGCTGGGGTAACTACGTCTATGGCGTAGTCTCTAACCTGAGCCAGGTTGGCGAGGAGCCCTCGAGCTTCGACTCTCCCAACATCAAGTACAGCTTCCTTTCGAACGGTCAGAACCGCCAAGTGCTGATCCCGAATGACCTGTGCATGGGTGAGCCCGGTGAGTTCTGGATGACGGATGTTGAGTACGACATCGCTAACGAGCGTCTGCTGAACGAAATCATCCTCTGGAAAGGCACGCTTGTAGGCCCGAATCAAGATTCACTCGCTTTGGAAGAAGCGCAACGCTTCGACCTCACTGGCATAGTTTCTGACTGCGACAACGAGTGGCGTCACACGAACCACAACCTCGCCTTTAGCCCCGATGGCCAGTACGGCTACCTGGTGTTCAACGGTGACTGGGTGGAAGACGGCACGCAAGAATATGTCTTTGAGCCCATCATGTACAAAACAGAAGATGGTGGTGACACCTGGACTGGCCCGATTCACGTCGACCTGAAAGACTATACGCCGATCATCGACAACATCACGACGCTGTTCACCGACCCCGACAACCCCGGTGTTGTTGTAGATACGTCTACGCGTCTGCCCGGTGCTTCTATTGGTGACCTCACTGTAGATGCCAACGGCAACCCGCACTACTTCGTGCGTATCTTCAACCAAGCCGAGATTCAGAACCCGCTCGCAGAGTGCGATAGCGCCCTGAACTTCATTCAGGCTGGTGCTGCTAAGCCGATGTTCGACATTACGTCAATCGACCGTGGCGAAACCTTCTGCCCCAAACTGATCGGCTTCAACAACACCTTCCAGGGCTCAATCGCAGGTACAGATGTTGGATTTGGTAACGCACTCCAAACCGGCCGCACAGCCGATGGTAATGAAATCTTCTATTCCTGGATTGATGACACGGCTTCTACCGAGCCTTCAGTCATGGCGCCCAACCTCTGGACAGCTGGTCTGCGTATTAGCGACGATGCGCTGATCGAACCCACTGGCTGGTCACAGACGGATAACAACTATCCTGGGGCGGTCTTCTTCCCGCAATTTGCGCCCGTTGTGGGTAGCAACATGTCTGGTGCAGACTACAAACTGCCGGTCTTCTTCGCCGAGCTGATCGGTGGCGACGACCTCTCGACTACACAGTTCGTGTACGCCGACAACGTTGAGCATAGCGAAAGTGATTTCGTCGTGCCCACAGAAGACCTCGCGGTTTCTTCAATCGTCAGCCCCACAGGTGCGAACCCCATCTGCGGTAACAGCACTGTAGACGTTGAAGTTGAGCTGCGTAACGACGGCACGAGCACACTGGACACCGTAGATGTTCGTCTGCTGGTGACTGGCCCGATCCAAACGGAACTGGTTGAGGACGAGCTCGTGATCAACCTCGCGCCTGGTGCTACGACAACTTACACGTTTAGTGGTGTAGACATCAGCGCCAACGGTACGTATGTCATCAACGCATTCACGCAGTTTGACGCACTTTGCGAGAACAACCAAGAGCAAGTAACAGTCGTGAACGTCGGTGGTTCTACTGGCGACATCTTCACAGCGACTTCGCTTGAAGGCTGCGGTGAACTGCTGCTCGACGCTGGCTTGGTCGGTATTCCCACGACCTTCACTTGGTCTGGCGGTACAGAGAACGATCAAACACTGCTCTTGACGACGGCTAACTCAACGGCTGGCGAAACAGTAACGGTCACCGTAACCCCCGCGGGTTGTGCGCCCATTACTGACCAGGTTGATGTCACGGTCTTCGAACTGCCCGCCATCGACCAAGATGACGAGAGTGTTTGTGCTGACCCTGGCACCGACATCACTTTGACAGCACAAAACAGTGCTGCCCCTGGCAACACGTACGAGTGGCGCTTTGATGGCACTGTCATCAACGGTGCTACTAGCAACACGCTGGATCGTGACCTCGTGAACACCAACTCTGGTGACTACACGATTGAGGTGACGACTACTAACAATTGCGTGAATACTAAAGACGTACGTGTCCTGATTTGGGACGTAGAAGCTGACCTGCCTGCCAACAACGACGAGGAGGTGTGCGGCGAAGGTTCTATCGACGCTTCGAACAGTACGACTTACGAAGGCACGATTTACCGCTGGACGGTAAACGGCACGTATGACCCGAGTCTGGACGGCCTGTCTGCAATTCCGCTGCTGCAAGGTGAGAACACCTACGAAGTGGAAATTGAAGACCCGCTGGGTTGCAAAGCGCCAGTTACGAGCTCTTACACCGTATTGAAGAGCGACTCGATTGAGGCTGAGCTGATCGCACCCGACCTCGGTCTGCCGCCCCTCGACGATGGTATCTACAACTTTACGATCGATACTACTACGCGTTTCCCCGATGGCGAGGATCCCCTGACGCCCATCGAGTCAATTACCTGGGAATTCACTGGTCTTAACTCGCTTTGCGAAGGCCTGCTGGACTACGATCCGGCTGGTGCTGAAGACCTCTCTGGTAACATCGGTAACGTTGTTGGTTCTGACAACCTCGCGGTTGCGTGGACTGGTCAGGGCTCGAACGTTGTACGTGTACGCATCGTGTCCGGTGCCTGCGAACTGGTCATCGCTCCTCCGGTAACCGTACCCGCCGATGTGGCTGCAGTTGCTGCCGCGGATCCCGCATGCACAAATGCCCGCAGCGAGCTGGCCAACAGCATCAACCTGAATGTGTTCCCGAACCCTTCTCAGGATGTGTTTAACATTGTGTTGAACTCTGACAACCAGCGCGCTTACGCGTTCGAGGTTTACGACATCAACGGTCGCGTGATCATCACGAAAGACGCGATTGTCTCTGGTGCTTACGAAACCAGCGTTGACCTCTCTGGCGAAGCTGCCGGTGTCTACCTGCTGAAGATCACTTCAGAAGAAGGCATCAGCACGACTCGCCTCGTGAAAGAGTAAGCCTCGCGCTTGTTTTAACGCTCTAATCTTAAAGGGCCTGCCAATTATCGGCAGGCCCTTTTTTATGGGGCACGATATTGAAGCTGCTGCAAACGAACTGCTGAAAATCTTCGTTGTGCAGATACCCACATTGATTTAGGGGAAAACTTTTTTCCTAACTTTGCAAAAACTTACAACCGATCTCTATGGCCGCTCAGCAACCCGAAAAACAACCCTCATCGAACAAAAGCCGGATCGCTATCATCGTGATGGCGATCCGGCTTTTGTTCGATGAGGGTTG
>CAZTEZ010000052.1:11487-13802 GCA_964611815.1 uncultured Bacteroidia bacterium
ATGGCGGTACTGATTGTCGCGATGGGCGCCGTGCTCGTATGGGCACTCACGCAACAGAACACTGCCGAGCAGGAAAAAGAAGAGGCCGTGGCAGAGGCCGAGGACCTGAAGCTGGAAGTGGACGAGGCGTATGAAAAGCTTCGCAAAATCAAGTCGGAGCTCGCCGAAAAATCGATGGAAGCGGATGACAACGCTGAGCGCATCAAAGAGCTGCTGGACCAGCTGGAGGGCTTGCAATCGCGCATGAACGCCGCCGTTCGCGACAAGCGTCAGTCTGCTTCTGAAGTCAAAAAGCTCGAAGAAATGCTCGATGAGGCCAATTACCTCGTCAAGACTTATCGCGAAAAAATCAAGGAGCTGGAAGAGCGTAACCGTCAACTCACGCAAGAAGTGACCGGTCTTGAAGGCAACGTTCAAGAGCTTGAGGGTCAGAAGCAGAAGCTCGAAAAAGACGTTGAAGAGCGTGAAGAGAAGATTAAGAAAGCCGCCGTACTGAAAGCGGCTGACTTCACTTACGTTGGCTACAACTGGCGAGGCAAAGAAAACGACGGCCCGTATTTCAAGAACCGCCAGATTCGTGAGAAGCTGAAAATCTGCTTCAACTTGCTGGAGAACCCCGTGGCACCCGCCGGAAAGCGCGATTTGTACGTGATCGTGCGCAAGCCCAGCGGCAACATTCTTGAAAGCATGAAAACCAGCTCGGGCTACTTCCGGGTTGATGGCAAGCAAATGGCATTCACCGCCAAGGCCAGTGCCAATTACGACAAGAAGCGCACCCGTATTTGCACAATGTTTGAGTTTCCCGATGGTGCCGACAAACTTGACGACGGTGTCTACTCTGTAGAAGTGTACGACGGCGAGCAGAAGATTGGCGTGGGCGAGTTCAAGATTACATAAGCTGTGCAGAAAGCCAACACGCAGCTGGCGACCCGCGAAAAGCCAGTCATCATTATCGGTACGGGCGCCCTGGCGCGTCAGGTAGCCGAGGTGCTGCACCGTCTAGATACCGTCATTTACGGCTTCCTGAGTATGCCCGATGCTGGCGATTTGCCAGAGACGTACAACGAAGTGCCCATTCTGGGCTCCATCGAGCACAAGGCCTATCGCAAGATGCTGGCCAACGAAAAGATGGATTACTTCATCGCCATCGAAGACACCCCGACTCGGACGGCCCTGGCCAACGAGCTCTTCAAACTCACTGAGCGCCTGCCCATTACGATCGTGGCCCCGTCTGCTGCCATCGCAGGTGATGCAGACATCGCCCAGGGCGTTTTCATTGCAGACCATGTCGTGGCTGAGTCAGGTAGTGCGATCGACGCCTACGTTTACATCGGGCCCGGCACGTTCATCGGCAACGATGTCGCGATTGGCGATGCCTGCACGATTGGTGCGAACGTCTCAATCGGTAACGCTGTTGAGCTAGAAGATCAAATCTTGCTTGGGCACAACTGTGTGCTTTTCAATGGGATTGAGCTTGGTCGTGGCGTAAACGTTGCACCCGGTTCGGTCGTACTGCAAAGTGTTGAGGCTCAGCAGCAAGTATTCGGTAATCCAGCACAAACCGCAAGCTGATGCGTGTACTCATTTCAGGAGGCTCCGGCCTCATCGGCACCCGATTGACCAAAGCGCTCACCGAGCGCGGTGATGAGGTCGTGATTCTCACGCGCAACGCCAGCCGGCTCGACACAAATGACAAAGTCACGTTTGTGGAATGGGATGGCAAAAGCGTGCCAGACAGCGTCGTCTACTGCGATGCAGTGGTGAATCTTGCGGGCGTCGGCATCGCCGACAAGCGCTGGACGAAGTCATACAAGAAGGCCATTTTGGAGAGTCGCATGCAGACGACTATCGCCTGCGTGAACTACATTCGCTCACAGAGCGAAAAACCGAAGGTGTTCGTAGCTGCCTCAGCAGTAGGCTATTACGGCACGAAGTCAAGCAAAATACTGGATGAGTCGGCTCCTGCTGGTAAAGATTTCCTGGCGGACGTTTGTGTGAAAGTGGAGATGTCGGCCAGCAAAGCGCCCACCCGCAACGTCATGCTGCGCACCGGCCTGGTACTCGCCACCGAAGGCGGTGCCTTCCCGCGCCTGTTGCAGCCGTTTAAGTTCTACGCCGGTAGCTATATCGGCAAAGGCACGCAGGGCTTCCCCTGGATTCACATTGAGGATGAAGTCGGCATTATCATCCACTCGATTGATAACGAGAGCGTTGAGGGCGGCGTAAATGCTGTGGCACCTGAGGTGCACACGAACAAGTCGTTCGCGAAATCGCTGGGCAAGATCTTGGATATTCCAGTTCTCGGTGGCCTTAAC
>CAZTEZ010000053.1:0-13543 GCA_964611815.1 uncultured Bacteroidia bacterium
CGGCAAACTGGCTCATGCCGCGGGTGTTGGGCATTTCGACCCACTCGATGGCGTCGATGTAGATGCCCAGGTACCAGGCGTCGACCTCGGCGGGGTCGCACCCGGCGAGTAGCGCGAAATTGCCCGTTACCATCAGCCGCTGGATGTGGTGCGCATACGCATGTTTCAGCGACTGCCCGATGGCGTGCTTCATGCAGTTCATCTTGGTCTCGCCCGTCCAGAACCACTTGGGGAGCGGGCGGCTGTGCTCGAAGAAGTTCATCTCGGCGTAGTCGGGCATTTTCGCCCAGTACACCCCGCGCATGAACTCCCGCCAGCCGAGTATCTGCCGGATGAAGCCCTCCACGGCGTTCAGCGGGTACTTTTCGGGGTCGTCGCGATAGGCGTCGGCCACTTTTTCGACGACCTCTTTCGGGGAGAGCAGCTTGCTGTTCATCGCAAACGAGAGGCGCGAGTGGTAGACCATCCAGTCGTCGGTGTGCATGGCGTCCTGGTAGCGGCCGAAATCGGGCAGCAGCTCATCAACGAACCGGCGTAACAGCTTCAGCGCCTTCTCGCGGGTGACGGGCCAGTGTAGGCGCTCGGGCTCGATTTCACCGAAAGTCTCGACGCCATTGTCGCGGATCATGTTGACGATGTCCGACACGTCCTCGTGCGGCGTGTAGGCACTGACGGGCGTGTGGTCTTTGGGCAGCTTCTTGCGGTTTTGCTGGTCGTAATTCCACTTGCCACCCTCGGGCTTGTCGTCGCTGTCCACGAGGATACCGTGCTGCTTGCGCATCTGGCGGTAAAAGCTTTCCATCAGGTAGTTCTTCTTGCCGAAGAAGTCGCGCACGTCGTAACGATCAGTATAAAAATGCTCGCTGGAAACGCAAGCCGTTTCGATGTCAAGGCTGTCACAGAAGTCAGCAAGCTGCTGGTCGAGGCGGTACTCGTCGGGCTGCTGGTACTCAAAGCGCCGGATGCCCTTTGCGTCGAGTAGCTGTTGGATATTCTCGGTTATCGATTGCGCGTTGTCCTCGTCATCCAGCCGGATGTACGTCACCCGATGCCCGCGCTCTTTCAGCCAGTCGGCGAAATGGCGCATCGCCGCAAAGAAAGCCGCCACTTTCTGGATGTGGTGCATCACATAGTCGGTCTCCTGGCGCACTTCCATGAGCACGTACAGCACGTCGTCGTCGGTGCTGCCGAACCAGCTGTGCTGGTGGTTGAGCTGGTCGCCCAGGATGAGCCGGAGTGTTTGCGCGGAGGTGTTGGGGGAGGTATTCGTCATAGGCAAGAAACATGCTAAGGCCTACAAAGGTTTATGGCTTTGGCGGCTCGGCATCCGGAGCGGCGGCCGGGCGCTTTTTGCCGGGCCAGCCAACCATCACGGCGTAGGCCAACAGAATAGCCGTGCCGATCCAGAACTCCGTCTGCGGGTCCTGAAAGCGCGGGCGGATATCGAAAGTCATCATTGCAAACCACCCCACCGGATTGAGGATGCGGAAAAACACCCAACGAAACCATTTCAATCGAGAGTCGGGAAACGAGACGCCAAGAAACTTCATACATCAGCAATTTGAGTACCCTGCAAAATTAGCAGGTGCAATCCAGTTCTTTGCGAAAGCTTGGTTGAACTCAGCCTTAAAAAAAGAAAGACCCCCGGCTCCTCACTTCCGGGGGTCTCGTATACACATCTATGTTTTCAGAGCAAGCTAGATTCAGAGAGATGAAAAAGCCATTATGCTCCGATACCTTCCTAATTCTGATGTGTAAGCTGTTTACGCCCAGACTCGCTTTTCAACTAAAGTGGAACACATGGAATCGCTAAAGCCTGAGTGAAATATCTGAAACAAAGGTACGGGCCATGCAAGTGCCTGTCAATCCGGCAATTGACGTACACCTAATACAAAAGACGTACACCTAAAGCAGAAAAAGCAGCCCCGGGGCTGCTTTTTTCTTGTTGCCTAAGTGCTCGCAAAACTTTTAGGGTCTATCACAAAACCCAAAAGGCTTGTCATGCTGAGCGAAGCCGAAGCATCTAATCACACTTGACATAGCAGTAAAGACACGATTAGATTCCTCGGAAGACCTCGGAATGACGAGATTATAAGTTTTGGAAAAGACCCTAGGTCAAAATGAAGACCTTCAACCTTTATATTCGATCGCCACCACGAGCACGTCGTCGCTTTGGCTGGTAGTCGGGCCCATCCAGTTTTCGAGGAAGTACTCCAGCACCGACAGGCGCTCTTCGAGCGAGGGCACGGAGTTGACGTTCATCAGATACTCGCGGAAGCGCTTCTTGCCGAGCGGCTTGTTGTCCTGCCCGCCGAGCTGGGTGTGGTAGCCGTCGGAAAGCAAATAGAGCGTATCTCCCTTTTTGAGCTCAAACTCGAGGTTCTCGTACTGCACGTCGTCGTCGTAGAGCGTGCCGCCCAGGGGCTTTCGCGCACCTTTGATGTCTTTTACGCCGTCGTCGTTCACGAGGTAGCTGGCCATCATCGCTGATGATAGGACCACCCGGTTGGTGCCAGGCGACATTTTCAGCAGCGACATCTCCATCGAATCCTGGAGCGTCGTGTTCTCTTCGTCGGCCTGGTTCAGTACGTCTTTCGTCTCTTTGTCGATCTCGGTGAGCAGCGCCGCGGGGTCGGTCATGCCGCGACCGTCGATCAGCTTTTTGAGCGAACCGATGCCCAGAATCGACACGAACGCCCCGGGGATACCGTGGCCGGTGGCGTCGGCAACAGCGAGGATGCTGTTGTTGTGCACGGCCGAGGAGTAGTAGAAGTCGCCGGAGACCAAATCGCGCGGGCGAAAAAGCTTGGCGACGTTAAACTGTTCGGGGATGTGCGAGTTCAGCTTGCGTTTGTCGGGCATCAAAGCACCCTGGATGCGCTTGGAGTAGCGGATGGAGTCTTTGAGCTCTAGCACTTTCTCTTCAACTTTTTTCTCCAGATCGGCCTTGGCGTGCTCCAGCTCGGTCACGTAGTGCTTCTCCTGCTTGATCATTTTCTGCAGGTTGTCTTTCTGGCGGCGCTGACTCGTAGAGTCGAACCCGACACAGACGAACTTGTAGGCCATCTGTGTGGAAGCCGACACAAAAGGCGTGATGGTAAGCGTGAGCCACTTCAGGCGATCGTTCTTGGTTTTCACAGCCACCTGCCCGCTCCAGGCGCGGCTTTCATACATGGCCCGCACAAGGCCCAGCGGCAGGGGGTGGTCTTCGTGGAGCACAATGCTCAGATGGGCGCCTGCGAGTTCGTCAGGCTCGCAGCGCATGAACTGCGAAAAGAGCAGGTTGATATGGAGGAAATTACCGTCATGGTCAAACTCCAGCACGAACACGCTCTGGTGCAGCGCAAACACCTGCTCGTACATCCCGGATTTGAACCTCAGGTCGATGTCGAGCTCTTCGCGCAAGCGCTGGTACTTCAGGCGTTGGTCTTCGCCCAGTACGATGGATCCGCGTCCTGCTTCAGGTTTATTCATAGTTTGTTGCATGGCGTATGGAAATAACTCCGCTGTCGGGCAATTCGTTTAGCTCTAGGTTCAGACTAAGTGTTTCACTCAGCGTTTAAACATGAATGGAATTCTTTTACCCAGCGAAATTATCGTCACACCCTCATTAGAAATAGGTGATCGGCGTAAGTCAAGCGCTTGCAAAGCTAAGCAAGCTAGTAATTATAACTAATGTTGGAACTTAGGAATCTGTATGACAGCCTAGGCGAAAAGTGCCTAATCCCTGCGCTAAGCTAGGCGGTCGGGTCACGACATCCGCTTGAGTTTGACCTCCTCGACCGCCGCGTCGATGGACTGCATCAGGTGGTCTTTTTCCCAGGGCTTGCGGATGAACTGGTGCAGGTTGGCGTACTTGCGTGCGCGGTCGACGGAGTATTCGTCGGCGTGGCCCGAGAGCATGATGAGCTTGGTGTCGGGCAGTTTGTCGCACACGTCAATCAAAAACTGGTCGCCTTTGGTGATGGGCATCAGCCAGTCGGAAATAATCACATACACCGAAATGCCCTCCTCCATCAGCTCGTCAATGAGCTCGTGCGCCTCTTTTGGGTTTTGCGCCGTTTCATACTCGTAATCATCGCCATAGTGCGAGCGGAGTTGGCTCGTGAGGCTCTCGAGTACCAGCTTTTCGTCGTCTACACACAGAATTACGGGCGTCATAGTTATTTCAGTTGATCCTTAAAAAGTAGTTAGGGGCGATACGTCGGCAGTCGGGATTATGCGCCCGGCAGAAAGCCAGGCATGGGCGGTTTGGGTTTCGAGTCGTCGTCGTTCTTTTTGGCAGGCGGGGTGTCATCGGTTTTGGTCGATGCATCGCCATCGCCCATGCCAAGGGCCTGTTTCACGACGTCCATCAGCTCTTCTTTCACCCAAGGCTTGGCCACAAACCGGAACAGCTTGGCCTCGTTTTTGGCGCGTTGCACGGCTGATTCATCGGCCTGGCCCGAGAGCATGATCATCGGCACGTCTGGAAAGCGTTGGTGCACGCGAATGAGGAACTCGTCGCCGCGCACACGGGGCATCAGCCAGTCGCAAATAATCAGCTCGATGTCGCCGCCCTCGGCAAAGATTTCGTCGATGAACTCCCAGCCGTCGTCGGCGCTCATGAACGTCTCGTACTCAAACTCGTCGCCAAAGGTGTTCTTCAGCTGGCTGACTAGGCTCGTGAGTACCACCTTTTCGTCGTCGACACACATGATGATTTTTTCGTCCATAGTTGCTGCGAGTCTAGTTTTTCAGCGTGTTCGGCCACTTTTTTTTGAAGGAGTGGGATTGGAATCAGGCTCTGGCCGAATGCTTATAGTGAGTAGTTATGAGTAGGCAAATCTACGATATAATGCGTGGAGGTCAGCGCGATCAGTTGATGGCTTCTGGCGTGGCGGGTTCAGCGTTTTTGAGTTGCTCTTCGGTGGCCACGGGCAGGCGGGTTTCAAAGCGCGTGCGACCGGGTTCGCTCGTGAAGGTGAGCTCGCCGTCGAATTTCTCGACAATCTTTTTGCAGATATCCAGGCCCAGGCCCGTACCCTCGCCTTTCTTTTTGGTGGTAAAGAAGGGCTGGAAGATCTTGTCCTGAATATCGGGCGGAATGCCGGGGCCCTTGTCTTCAACGGCCACCACGACGTAATCGCCATCACGATACGTCTCCACGAGCATGTCGCCTTCGCTGTTCATGGCCTGAATGGCGTTCTGGATGAGGTTGGTCCACACCTGCGAAATCTCGTCGGGGTTCACCATCACGGGCGGCACCTCCTTGAGGTTGGTGTCGAGGTCGATGCCGTATTTGATCTGGTTGTGGTAGATCGTGAGCACGGTTTCGACGTTCTGTTTCAGGTCCGAAGGTGTCAGCTCATCCTGGTCGCTGCGGTGGGCGTAGCTCTTGAGCGCGAAGACGGTCTTTTTGGTCTTGTCGGCTGCCAGGTTGATGTTCGCGAGGTTGACGTTCAGTTGGCCGAGGTAGTAGAGCAAGTCCGTCACCTCTTTGGCCTCCTCGGCTTTCAGCAGGGGCAGGTAGGGCGTCAAATCGCCCTGGAAGCCCGCGCCTACGATGTCTTTGGCGATTTTCCGGGCTTTGTCTACGCCTTCGTCTTCCAGCTGCTTTTGGTAATCTTTACGCAGCTGGCGCTCTTCTTTGCTCGTCAGGTTCTGGGGGTCGCCCTCCAGCAGGTGCTGTACGATTCGGGTGAACATGTCGAGCTGGTCGGGGTTGAGCCCCAGCAAGACCCTTGGCATGTCCGTGATTGTGTTGGGCAGGATGTCTTGCATGGTGCTCGACGATGCCTTGATGGCGCCGAGCGGCGAGTTGATCTCGTGTGCAATGCCGGCCACCAACTGACCAAGCGCCGCCATTTTCTCGCTCATGATCAGCTGGCTCTGGGTGCTCTCGACCTTCTGCATGGCCTGTTCCAGCTCGGCCGTGCGCGACTGGACGCGCTCTTCGAGCTCGTCATTGAGCTTCGAGACGTCGTTCTGCGCGCGCTTCATTTCTTCCTGCGCAGTGTTCAACTGATCGATGTTCTGGCGCAATTCTAGCTCCTGTTGCTGCAAACGCTGGGCGTTTTTTTGCGCCTCTTCATAGAGCGAGCGCACCCTGAACTGGTTGCGGAGCGTTGCCAGCGCTGCGCCAATACGTTGCGTGGCTTCTTCCAGCAGCTGGGTCTGTTGCTTGTTGAGCTTTTTAAAGGCAGTGAACTCTAGCGTGCCGACCACCTCCTGGTTGTAGGTAATCGGTTGCACCCGGGCGTATGACATCCGCATGGCAAGCATACCGCTCTGCACGCGCCCAATTTTGCGGGATTTGCGACTGCCGTTCTGGCGGTACTCAAACGGTCGGCCTGTGCGGGCCACCTGGCCCATCAGCCCTTCGCCCCAGTCGATATACTCGGGGCACTCTTCGGGCTGGGCATAACCGGTCAGGTACTTCAGGCGTGGGATGACTTTTCGGTTATCGTCGTCGTCGCCTTCGTTTTCGTAGTCGCGCACGTAGAACGTGACTTGCAGCGCGCCCAGCTCGGGGGCGAGCGATTCGATCAGGCGGTCGGCCCAAGTGTCCAGTTCGTCGTTTTCGCGGAAGCGCAACAGGTCGTTGAACTGCGTCAGGAAGCGTTCGCTCTCGCGGGCGGCTTCCAGTTCGCGCACGGTTTCGCTCATGCGCTGTTCGTTGCGTTGGATGATGCGGTTTTGTGTGCGCAGCTGCTCCTCTTGTTGTTTGCGTTCGGTAATATCGCGTGCCATGAGCATTATGCCGCCTTCAAAATCATCTTGCTGAACATTCAGGGGGCTGAGCGTGACTTCGGCCAGCACGGTGCTGCCATCTTTACGCCGAAACAGCCACTCGAACGACATTTCTGGCTGGTCCTCCAGCGTCTTTGCCAGCTCCTGCGCCACATCTACGGTCTTGCGCCCGTTGGGCTGGCGCTCGGGTGCCAGCTCTCGCAGGCGTGTACCCAACAAGGCCGTGTCGTCGTCGTAGCCTAACAGATCGTGATAAAATGCACGATTGAATTCTTTCAGGACATTGGTACCGGCCGCAATGGGCACGACGCTCTGTTTGAAAATCTCATTTTTCAGCAAAAGCTGTTGCTCGGCGGCTTTCATCTGCTCTTGGGTGGTCTCCAGCTCCTCGAGGTTTTGGCGCAGCTCTTCTTCGCTCGCTTGCAAATCCTCGTTTTTCTGAGCGATCTCGCGCTCGCGCTCCTTCATTAGCTCAACGGTCTCCATCAGCTCAGACTTGTTGCTCATGAGCTCCAAGGCGGTTTCGTTGGCTTTCTGTTCAGCGAGTTGCGATTGCTCGATGGCTAGCTCCAGCTCTTTGGCGTTCTCGGCGAGCTCTTGCTGGCGGGCCTTGGCCACGCGTTTGGCCGCCGCCTCTTGTGCGATGCGTTTGCGGTTGTCGTTCACGATCATATAAAAGCACACCAACAAAATAACGGCTGCTTCCAGTACGTTCGCTACAAGCATCGTGCTGTTGAATTCGGCGTCATACGGCTGATACCATCCCCCCATATCAACACGGCCTGGGAAGTAGAACGACACCGCCAGGCTCAAGAAACCAAGAATGATAATCGGGATAAAGTAGAACTTCTCCTCAAGCCTGAAAACGAGCAGCGCTAACGGGCTGATCACCATCAGAAAAATCCACCCGCCAAAGTCTGGGCCAGTGGCCAACGCCAGGCTGGTGGTGCCCAAAGTTGTGCTCACGCTAAGAGCCACGCGCCCAATGTCGAATTTGCGCAGGGCCAACAACACCATACTACCAGCGTACAGCACAAACGTTATGGGCATTGACCACAACTGCAGCACTCTGCCGGTGGTGTAATACAGTACGCCAAACACCAAAACCGTGAACAGTGCGATGAAACCGGCCACCGCCGTCACCCGCACTTTGGGGCGTAAGTCTTCGTCTATGCGGTCATAAAAGTCTTTCGACCAAAGGCGTTGTAAAGCCATACGTTATCGGTGGTCAAATTCAGTAATATCCGTAATTCAAATCATTGGGTTCAGTGCTGAGCGGTTAGCAAGCGAGCATTACGCCGCTTATTTCCAGCGGCTTATCGTTTGCGTCGTGTAGCAGTTCGCCAAAGTTGCGCACCTCTACGTACTCACCGGCTTTTTGCTTCAGCCGCAGCTTGAGGTTGTGCTCGCTTTGCTTGCCGACCAGGTAGTCGTCGGCCAGGGCATTGAAGGCGGGCAGGTCGTCGGGGTGGATGAGCTCCTGGAGGTAATCTTTCGATTGCTTCCAGCTCTTTTTGGTGTGGCCCAACAGGTTGCGCAGCTCTTCCGAGAGCGTCACGCTATCGTCTTGCAGGTTCCAGCTCCAAGCGCCCGCGGGCAGGTAGGCGGGTAGTTCGGCTTGGTCGGCGGCTGCTGTGACGTCGCCATCGAGCACCTCCACGTAGCTGAAGTGGCGCTTGCGGCCATCTTGACCCAGCATCTCGGCGCTGCTTACGCGCACTTTCATAGCCTTGCCTTTGATGTTCTCGACATCGAAGACGCCGTCGAAGGTTTGCCTAGCAGCCATGGCTTCTTCCATCTGGTTGCGCCAGGCCTCGCGCTGCGCTTTGGGGATGATGATCGTGAAATGCTCGCCGATCATTTCCTCGGGCGAATCGTAACCGTAGATGTCGGCGTAGCGCTTATTCACGAACTCGAACGTGCCTTCGTCGTTGTACATGCACACGCCTAGGGGTGCCTCAGTTACCAAGAGGTTCAATCTTTCCTCGCTGCGCCCTGCCAGCATTCGAGACTGAACTTCTTCCGTTACATCCATGGCCACTTTAGCCACGCGGGTTAGTTCGCCATTCTCGTCTCTAACCTGTGTGTAGTTGCCCTGCAGATAAATCGTCTCGCCGGCTTTGTTCACCCGTTCGAAGGTGCCGGAATACATCTCGCCTTTGCCGAGCTTCTCCCACATCTGCTTGTACTCATCAGTGTCTTGGATATGTTCTGGCACAACCATCCGGTGGTGGTTGTTAATCAGCTCGTCGGCAGAATAACCCAGTAACTCCTGCGCTTTGTCGTTCACGCGCTGGATGATGCCATCGGGCGTGAACTCAATGATAGGGGTCACTTCGTTGATGACTGTGAGCGAGCGCTGAATTTCGCGCAGCATGTTCAGCTGCTCGTAGCGTTCGCTGACATCGCTAGCCACCGAGGCCGCACCGATGATTTCGTCGCGGCGGCTTTTGATCGGGTAGTAGTCGATCTCGTAATAAGTCGTCGCGCCGTTCTGTTCTGTCTCGTGGTGTTCGGTGAAGCGCTCGCCCTGCAGCGCCCGGCCAAACTTCTCTTTGTAGCTATCGTGCTGTTGTTCGGGCAGGTAGTCGAAAATCGGCTTGCCAGTTTTGATCTTGATGCCCGAGGCCTCGTATTGGTCGCGCACGACTTTGTTCACGGCCAGAATCTTCATGTCCGTGTCTACGGCGATGATGGTGTCCTCGTTGGAGTCCAGAATCGCATCCAGAATCAGCTTTTGGCGCTCGGCGCGCTGCTGCGTGTGCTTCATTTGCTCCTGGGTGGCTTCCAGCTCTTCCAGGTTCTGGCGCATCTCTTCTTCGCGGGCGCCCAGCTCTTCGTTTTGGGCGCGGATTTCCTGCTCCTGCAGTTTGCGGTCGGAAATGTCGGCGAGGGTGATAATAATGAACGAGACTTCGCCATTATCGTTTCGTACGGCGGCGCCCGTCAGTTCGAGCGGCACCCGCGAGCCGTCTTCGCGCACCATTTCTACGTCATCTACGCGCTTCTCTTCGCCTGCAAAGATGGCGTTCATCATTTCTTCTTCTTTCTCGTAGCGCGCTTCGGTGCCCGCTTTTTTGAAGTTAAACTCATCAGTAACGCTCTCTAGGCGGTCGATTTCGTTGAAATCGCGATCGAGCAGCTTTTCGGCCTGTTGGTTGGCAAAGAAGGGCGTTTTGTCTTTCAGCAGCACCACCACCCCCATCGGGATGTTGTTCATCATCGAACGGATGCGCTTCTCGGAGTTTTCGGCCTGCTTTTGCAGGCGCTTCATTTCTTCCTGCGTGGCTTGCAGCTCCTCGACGTTCTGGCGCATCTCTTCTTCCTGCGCCTGCAACTCTTCCTGGCGCTGCTGGGCCTGCTGGAAGAGGTCCTGAATCCGCACCTGGTTGCGTAGCGTCACGAGCGTGCCGGCCATGCTGTCCGAGAGCTCTTCGAGGAATTCGCGCTTGTCTTTGCTCAGCGCATCGAGGCTCGTGAGCTCGAGCACGCCCTCCACCTTTTCGTTCTGAATCAGCGGCTGCACGAGCAGTACCTCGGCGTCGATTTTCGAGAGCGAGCTTTCGGTGTGCGACTCAAAGTTGTCGTCGGAGCTGAAGTAGAGCACCTTGCCGTTTTTGGCCGCCTGGCCGGTCACGCCCTGACCGATCTCCAGTTCGCGCAGCGCATCTTTGGGCATGGCATAGCCGCCAATGCAGCGCAGCTTGCGCGAGCCGTCGTCATGTTCGTCGACCATAAACAGGGCCGCCTGCAAGCCCTCGACGAACGGCACGAGTTCGGCGAGCAGGTTGTCGGCCCAGCTTTCGAGCGTGCTTTCCACGCGCAGGCGCATGATCTCCGTAAAGCGCGAGAGGCTGTTGTCGACAAAGCGCTTGCGTTCGAGCTCGGCTTTGTCCTGGCGCAAGGCTTGGAGTTCTTTGCGGAGGTTGTCCAGGTCGGCGCTATCGAGGTCCTCGAGGTCGTAATCGAGTTTCACGGCCGCCATAGCATCATCTTCGGCACGCCCCTGAGCGTCACTGAAGGTGGTCTCAATCACAGCCTCGCCTGGGGAGGCTTGTCTGCGCTCCTCCAGTGGATTCGCCTCTTCGCCACCGGAGAAAGAGGCGTCGGTAGGCGCTTGTCCGGTGTTTCTATCCTGATTGTGAGACGGATTTGACTGATCGGCAGACGATCCGTTGTTTGGGCCGGTGTTCTGATCCATGATTGTTCGGGAAACAAAAGTTATATTACCGCAAAAGCGCGAGGGCTGACGTGGTGGATTAAGCACCGCATTCAGCAACTAAATTAAACAGCGTGTTTTGGTGGTTTTCGTTCCTTTGATAAAGGGTTTTTAAACTACGCCATTGTCACCATATTGAACAAATGCTCATGCGGCTTTCACTCCTGACCTTCTACGTAATCACGCTGAGTTTGGTTATGTCTTCTTGCAGCGCACAGAACAACAATGGCACCGAGGTGCAAACGGCCGATGACTTGATCAAGCGCCTCAAAAGCGGCGAGCATGTGCTCGTGCGCAACCAGACCTTCGACGCGGACATCAACCTGACCAAAGCCGGCGAGGTGCTCGTAACGGCGCCCAAAAAGGGTGTGGTGCGTATCCCCGGCCAGCTGACGTTCGTCAACTGTGTGTTTCGGGGGAAGCTGATCGGTTACGCGCAAGACCTACGCGACAAAAGCACCGAGCAAGACGCGATTACGACGCTGGACTTCCTCAGTGGGCTGAGCTTCATCGACTGCGAGTTCGACGACGATGTCACGCTGCGTGAGGCGACGATTCGGGGCGGGCTCATCTGTTCGCGCTCTGAGTTTGCGGGCGAGGCGGATTTTCAGGGTGTGCGGGTGCTGGGGCCGCAGTGCGCGTTCGACGGTGCGGTGTTTTACAAAAATGCCAAGTTTCAGCGCCTTGTTGTTCTGCCCAATGCCAACTTCGTGAAAGCCACTTTTAAGAAGCAGGTGGACTTTCAGCAGTCGATGCTGCGTTCCTATTTGCTGATGGGCGCCTTGCAAGCTGACGACTACCTGGGCATGAACAGCATCACGGTGTTCGGCGGTCTGTTTCTGAACGAGGCCACCATCAAGGGCCGCGCGCTGATGAACAACGCCCACTTGCATGGCCGGGCTGAATTCATGAAAGCGCAGTTCGACGAGTATTTGCGCTTCGAGAATACCGTCTTCGCCGGGCCCACGCGCTTTGTGGAAACGGCCGTGGTGAAGCCCGTCAGCTTCAAGGGTACGCAGTTTGTGGTCTCTCCCAAAGACTTTGATTTTAAGACGACGCCCGAAATCCGACGCACGTTCGACTTTGAGGGCAGCAACCTGACCGGTGAGTGAGCCACCGCGCTGCGATTGAGCTTGTTTGAAGCCGGCAACCCCAAGACTTCATCTTGAAAGTCAGGGGCTAGTCAGATCCCCCTCAACTCTCCCGCTTCAGCTGGTCGTAGTCCACAACGCTGTTGAGCTTGTCGATGAAGCCCAGGATTTCGTCGCGGCCCTGGCCGGTGTCGGCAGAGGTGAAGAACATCGGCGGCGATTCTTCCCATTCGCGGCTCAGCACGCGGTGGTAGCGCGCGATGCTCTGCTGCAGCTTGTTGCTCGAGAGCTTGTCGACTTTCGTGAACACGATCGAGAACGGCAGCTCGGCCTTGCCGAGCGTGCGCATCACCTCCAGGTCGTTGGCCTGGGGTTCGTGGCGGCTGTCGACGAGCAAAAACGTGTTGATGAGATTGTTGCGGAAGCTCAGGTAGCCGCTCATCTGCTGCATGAACGTGCTGCGGATGGCCTTGGGCACCTTCGCGTAACCATAGCCGGGCAAATCGACCAGATACCAGTTGTCGTTGACGAGGAAATGGTTGATAAGCTGCGTTTTGCCCGGCGTCGAGGAAGTTTTCGCCAGGCCCTTGCGATTCATCAGCATGTTGATCAGCGAGCTCTTGCCCACGTTCGAGCGCCCGATAAACGCGTACTCCGGCAGCAGCGCGGCGGGGGCCTGGGTGTGGTCGGCGCTCGATTTCACGAAGCGCACAGATTTGAGGGTCATGCCTTGGCTCATTGTGGCAAAACTACGGCTTTAAACGTGAACGCCCGCCGAGATGGCCCTTTGCTCAGTCGCAAATGCCGAGCTCGTCTGCGATCGACTGCTTTCAGGGGCGTATAACTGTCGGCCAGACATCGCCGATCCGTTAAAACTACTACCCACTGGCAATCTAGCTTAAGCAACTAGTTTACGTAAATCTGAGGAGTAAGCCCGTGTTTCTACGCACACTGTATTAGGCCGTAGGTGGAAGTTCAATTTTCATACCCGTGCGTGTGCGGCCACCCCCTAAGTTCATCGGCCTAAGTCCCTTATCCGCTTACCCTCTATTTACTGCTTACGTCATGACGAACATTTCCTTTACCCGCAAACTGTGCCTCACGATGCTTGCTATCCTCACGTTCAATGGTGCGCCATTGCAGGCGCAAGAGGTCTACTACTGGAGCCCATTTGTAAAGCCCCAAGGCAAGCACGCCCTGATTATCCACGCCAGCGTCGGCGACGCCCAAACCGCCACAGTCTACGAAGCCTTCGGGCAATACCGCTACCGTTTTCAGCAAGCCTCGGGCTTCTTGAACGGCCTGCAACTGCGGTTCACGCACCAGATCCTCGTTGAGCCCCACCACCCGGAAGGCGACGACGGCACGACGCTGGTGTTCAACCCCGAAATCGCGAAATCGTTCAAGCTGGGCGATTCGCTGCGGCTTAGCCTCTCTTGCGGCAACCTGCTGGTGCGCGGGCGCGGCAACGCTGGGTGGACGGCCGTACGCATCCCCAACA
>CAZTEZ010000054.1:0-13512 GCA_964611815.1 uncultured Bacteroidia bacterium
GCGAGAGCAGCATCGAGGCATTGCCCTGTACGGGGTTGCCGTTCAGCAAGAGCAAAAAGTCGTCGGCACCCCGCAACCGAAATTGCCCATCGCCATCTTGGCTCACGCTCGGCAGGTTCCGCACCAGTTCGTCGGCGGTGCCCCCAGTAGCGTTTTGATATTGATCGGCACGAAACGTCTGTTTCTCGCCATCCGAAATCGTTTTCTGAATTCGACCGATAATGTCCACGCCTTCCATTTCAATGTCTTCCGCACTCACTTTTAGCTCGCCGAGGTCCAAGCGGCGCTTATCGGGCGGGCTGAAGGCCTCGCTGGTGTAAGGCGCGTAGCCCATAGAGCGGATGGTCAGGTAAAAATCCAGCCGGGTGTTTAGCTCGATTTTGAACGCGCCTTGCTCGTCGGTGATCGCGCCGTTTAAAAAAGTTGAGTCCGGCAGGCTAAATACAGCGACACTCGCCGAGCTCATCTTTTCGTCTGCATTACTCGAAACGGCCGTACCGGTCAGTGTGAAGGTTTGCCCGAATAGGCCCAAGGGCAGGCTGCACAAAAGGAAGACTAGTGCAATAGGAGTTGATCTCACGGTCATTTTGGAGTGGGTTCGCTGTACAATCTGGTCGTTCAATACGGCACTTACTGTACGGTCAACGTAAGCTTTTATTGTGCGCTTGTTGCAGAGCCTCAAGATTGTGTTGGACAGGCTACAACAGCGGTTCCAGACTTTTCGCCAGCGCCCGAAACATCTCGAAATCCAGCTGCTGGGCGGGATATGACTTCTCTTCGTCTGGATGAGCTTGAAGTATAGCGAATACTCTTCGCTATACTTCAAGCGCTCACCACTATTAGTACTAAGCGGATTGCTATCGTGTAGCCTGCTCACCAAGCAACGATTTCAGCACCTCTACATTGGCCTCTAGCTGATTGATGCGTTGAACTTGTTTTTTTAGATCGCTATTCTCTTGTTGCAATGTGTTGATTTGGAGCTGTTGATCTTTGATTGCTTCAATTAAAAATGGAATTACAGCGATGTAGTTGACGGACTTATACCCATCTGATTGTGTTACGACCAAACTGGGTACCACCGCTTCAACGTCTTGAGCAATCAGGCCATGCTGTAAGTCTGAGGTATAACCGTGATTGGGAAACTCTGTTGTGCGCCAATTGTATCTGACACCAGTTAAGGCTCCAATGACCTTAATTGGGTTGTCGATTGGTGCTATATTGGTCTTCAGACGACGATCAGAAGAGCAAGTAAGACCTGAAGTCAAATTGCTGCTATTCGCCGAGATTTGCCCAACGATGCGTGTGTCACCACACACTTCGAGTTTTGATGCAGGAGTTGTGGTGCCAATGCCAACATCACCTGTAGAGGTAACAGTGAGGCCTGAACCACTGTTTTGCATATACGTTTCGAAGTATAAATCGTTGGAGGCACTTTTATCTCTCGAGTTCGTAATCTGTGCGCCATTGGCGTAAGGGTTGGCATTGCTAAAGCCTGAAAGCGGAAAACTCAAGTTTGCAGATAACAACTTGAAAGAGTAGGTAGCCCCGGCCTCCAGTGGGATGGGCTTGCTAAACGTAAAACTGCGCACAACCAATGGAAAGCTATTGGGTAGGCTTAACAGATCTGAAGAGCCAATCGGAGTTGCACCAGGAATGGTATCCCCTTTATAAAAAACGACATAATAATCGTCGGCAGTGGTGCTGAGCTCTAAATCAATTTGTGTGAGTAATCCATTTGTGCCTGGCTGAAAACTCTGATGAATCGGCGTTGTGCCAGTTCCACCACTAGTTGTTTGGGATTGATCGAGTGCGGAACCAACACCAAGTGTCGCAATGTCAAAAAGACCTTGAGGAGTTGCAGTATTGATGCCAATGGGAGAGGTATTTGCCAATAGTCCGTTGTTGGTTTTCGTCCAGGCTGGTGTTTCATTAGACACTAATGCTTGTGGACCAAAAGCATTGTTATAAAACAGGTTCCCGTCCTCTCGATAGAAATTTCCTTCACCAGATGGGCCGTCTCCAAATTGAGACAGTAACATCGCACCCGTCATTTGTATAGCGGTATTTCCCGCAAGTGGGCTGAAAGATACGGGGCCGGTAAATAGTCCACCTGTCACACCAGTGAAGAGTCCTTGCACATTGGCTGACGACTGTACATTCAGGTTATTCTCAACGCGCAGGTTGCCATCCACAAGCACATTACCAGTAGATTGTACTTGAAAAGGATACACCAATTGATCAAAACTGACACTGAACTTGAGGTCCGCCGGAGCCTGGTCTACACCTGATACGTCATAATATGTGCCATTGGCATATCCGCCGACAGAGTTCGATTGAATATTCAAGTCTTGGGTTGCATTCGCATTGCGAATCGCGAGCGTGTATGTCTGGCCATTAGTGAGTGTCGGTGGGGTACTGAATGTGAAGGTTCGCTCAAGCATAAGAGCGTCAATGTTAACGGGATCAGAGCTTGTAAGAGGAGTGCCTCCTGAAGCTACGTCTCCGTTGTATACATCGACTACAGCGGTGCCTGCGCCACCTAGTAACGGTCGGCTGATATTGAAAGTGATTTCTAGTACCGTATAATCGCTGCCGGCAACAATACTTTGGCGAAGTTCCTGACCCGGGTTGATGCTAATGTTTCCATCCTGGCTAGTTTGTTCTTGGTCTGTAACGTTTACCGTTTGACCTACACTTACAGAGAAAGGCTCAGGTGGGGCAGTTGTACCGATACCTACAAAGGCATCAGTAAATACTGAGTCTCCAGCTCTTGTCCAATCGGTATCCGGTTGACCTTCATTCAAAAAGAACCAGTTCGAGCCATTGTAAAAAAATAAACCTGCGGCATTTGGTGCTATAGTATTGCCATCGAAAGTAACCGTGTCAGCATCTTCGTTCACCAAATAAAGCATCTGACCGGCCTTAGGAGAACCTGTCAAAGTGAACAAGTTAGCTGCTGTTGCACCCTCATCGGTTACTCTTATGGACGAATGCAGGGCATTGGCACTTATGTTTGCCCCAGCCGGCACAGAGTTTGGTGAAACGACTAGACCTGAGTCTGTCCGAATTGTCCCAACAACATCCAGCGGGGTCGCTGGTGTCGTTGTGCCTATACCAACGTTCTGGGCATAAGACAATGGAAAAAACAGATTTATGAAAACTAAGTATTGTAAGATTTTGAGTTTCATGATGGTAGTAAAAGAGTATTATATTTAAAATAAAATTTGAGTTTACAGTTTAGATAACTGTTAAGATTTCGTTAAGTCAAGCGCTAAGAAAAGGCTCAAGGCTCTGCTTCAGCGCCCTAAACATCTCGAAGTCCAGTTGCTGGGCGGGGTCCGATTTCGCCTGGTCGGGGGTGGGGTGCGTCTCGATCAAGAGGCCGTCTACGCCGAGCGCGGCACACGCGCGGGCGACATCCGGCACCAGGTCGCGCCGACCGGCGGCATGGCTGGGGTCGAGGATGACCGGCAGATTTGTCTCGTGTTTCATCCAGGCCGCCCCGACGATATCCAGCGTGAAGCGTGTGTAAGGCTCGAAGGTGCGCAGCCCGCGCTCGCAGAGCATGACATTGGGGTTGCCGCCACTGAGCACGAACTCTGCGGCTTGGGCGGTTTCTTGCAGCGTGCTGCCGAAGCCCCGCTTGATCATCACGGGCTTTGTGGTTTTGGCGCAGGCCCGCAAAATGCCTTGGTCATACATGGCCTTGGCACCCACCTGCACGATGTCCGCGTAGTCAATCACCTCGTCTACCTGCGAGGCGTCGCGCACTTCAGTGATGATCGCCAGGCCGTACTCCTCGCGCATTTTGGTTAGTAATTTCAGCCCTTCTAGCCCCATACCCTGAAACGAATAGGGCGCGGTGCGGGGTTTGTAGGCGCCAGCGCGCAGCACCTTCACGCCCGTGTCAACACACAGCTCGGCCACCTGTCGAATCTGCGCTTCGCTTTCGATGCTGCACGGGCCGGTCATCAGCACGTTGCGCCGCTTTTCGCCACCGAACACCACCCCGTTGAACAGCTCGATGCGCCGCAGCGGGCGGTATTGCGCGCTCGATAGCTGCATGTCGTTCGGAAAATCCCAGTGCGCGGTCACGAGCTTCTGGTCTTCGGGCGACAGGTCGGTGTACTTGTGCTTCGATGCGTTGACGGTCACGACCGCCGCGCCTTCGCGAAACCAGAGCGCGTGGTAGCGTTCGGCGTAAGCTTCGAGTTCGTGGTCTGAAAGGGAGTTGGGGAGGTGCGTAATCAAGATTCGCCTTTATTGAGGGTGTGGAAACGGACGAGCCCGCACAGCTGTTGGCGGGCATCTACGACGGGCAAATATAGCAACGGAAACGCGGTCTGCTGAATCGTATCGAGCAGTTGGCGGATGTTGGCCGTTGGTGGCAACTGGATGGGCGTGCGATTCAGCCAGGGCGTGGGGTCGAGCGTCTTGACCTCACCACTGGCGTGCAGCAAACCCCGGCGGATGTCGGCGTTGGAAATAATACCCGCGAACTCGCCATCGGGCTGCTCAATGAGTGCCACGCCCAACCCGACGTCTTCGATATTTTGCAGCAGCTGCTTGAAGTCGAACTGCCCCATGGTCAGCACCGCCAGCTCTTCGCGTGGCAGCATAAACTCGCTGATGGTGAAGCTGTTGCTGGTAGGCTCGCCTTTCAGGTCGCGCAGGGCGACGCCCAGCGAGGGCGCACCCAGGAGATACGAGCCCGACACTACACAGGCCACGCCGCTCATCCGCAAAATGAACGACACCTCGTCCGTGATGCCGCCATCGACGTGCACTTGCTTTTCGGGAAACAGCCGGTTGAACTGCCGCAGCCGTGCAAATGTGCGCTTGTCGAAGCGGCCGCCGCTCTGGCCAGGGGTGGTGGTCATTAGCAGCGCGAAATCGAAGTGCGCGCGATGAGGCAGCAGCGCCTCTATGGGCGTTTCTGACATGATGCCTAGCCCCACCTTGAAGGGGGCCTCGCCGGGGATTCGGAAGCCTTCCGGCAGGTTTTCGAACTGATAGGTCAGCAGATCCACCCGTGTTTCGACGGCGCGTTGCCAGTAGGGTGCGATTTCGGGTGCGATCACGTGCAGGTCGACGGGCAGGCTGCTGTGCTGTTTCAGCACCGCGATGTCTTCGAACACCCGCGCATCGGCGTTGCAGTCTACATGCAGGTAGTCCACGCCCAGCGCCTCCAGCTCTCGGGCGAGCTCGGGTAGGGGTGTTTCACGGGCAGCGTAGACAGACGCGGAGATTTTCATCGCTTACAGGATTGGCCGCTAAGGTCGGGACTAGCGCGCGGGCGGGCAAATTTCAGCAAGGATACACCGTCTCGGCCGCTTCAAAACATCCCGTTGTCGTTCTTCGCCGACGCGGGCACCTGCTGGATCGCATCCCAGTGCTCCACGATTTTCCCGTCGTCGTCGAAGCGGAAGAAGTCCATGGTCACGTACTGGTCGTCGCCGGGCCAGGTCTGGTGGGTGTGCAGCGCGACCAAATCGCCCTCGGCAATCGTGCGCAGGAAGCGAATGCTTTTCTCAGGATATTCCTGCTGCATGCGTTCGAAATAGCGGATGAAGCCCTCGGGGCCGTCTTCCACATCGGGGTTGTGCTGGATATAATCCTCACCCACGTACTGCTCGACGGCTTTGCGCGGCTGGCCCTCGTAGGCGGTGCGGTAAAAGGCGATGGCGTTTGCTTTGTTCTGCTCCAGGTTCATGTGTTAAGTGTCGACGTTCACGCATAAGTTAATCGAGATTCCACAAAAAAGCCCCAGCACTTTCGGCTGAGGCGACAGATTTAATCTGGATGAACTTAGCACATTTGGTCGGGGCATTCGTTCAGCGAAACCGGGCTGGCGTCCAGCGTATCAGCCTCATGCTGAGTAGCTTGTTCTTGTGTGTTGACCGTCGGCGTGCTTTGGTCGGTTTGCTTGGCGGCGTAAGTCATACCGATGGCGATAACCAGCACCATGACCACTGTGAGTGCTTGTAGGCTTTTGATGAGGGTCTTCATGGTTGTTGTATTTGAGGTGATAAATGTTGCGTACACTAACTCAAGAAAAGACCGTGCCAAAAACGAAAAACGGCCCCTGCAAATGCAAGAGCCGTGATTTAAGGTCGGCGATTTCAGTCAGTTAGAAGATTGGAACGATGGTTTCGAGCTTTTAGTCGTTGTGCGGTTGGTGGGGTTTGATGCCGCGTTTATGCTTTACTCTCGCGTCTTCAACGCTGACATCTACGTCCAGATCGTCGCCGCTACCGGGGCCGACGGTCACGAGTAGCTTGGCGGCTGAGGTCGCGTCTTCTGGCCAGGTGAATTGCTCGCTGAAACGCGTGGCATCATTCGTTTTGGGGCGACCGGGTGCGTGAATCTCTCCCACAATATTGTGCTCACCATCTGTAAAGATTTGCTTCATTTCGACGGTTTCATTCGCTTTATCAGTGCCATTTTGGTCAGCCAGCACTTTCTCTTCATCCAGATAGATTTCATATTTGGTGCCGACAGGAAAATTCGTGGTGACGACCAGCGTACCCATGCCAGGTCGAACGTCAATATTATTCGGGTTTTCCGAGGCCTCAAGCGAGTCTTGGGTGAGTTCATCTACCCGACCATTGACACCAACATCGGGATACTCTTCACCCTCTACGATCTCGTCCTCGTAAGCATCGTCGACTTTTTCACCGGTGTCGCCACAGCCGGCAAGAGTGAGGCAAAACGTAAGACTAAATGTGAGTAGGAATAACTTTAACAGCTTCATAAAAAATGACTTGCGATTGATTCTGTTAATAAAACTGCCATCAATCGCCAATCGTTCGTTGAAGCTGGGCTTATTCGACCTATTGCAGGCTGCCAGAAAAGCGTGGGTAGTAGATCCAGCCCTCGTGCTCAATCTGCTTGATGTCGAGCTTCAGGTCATCTGCAGAGGTATTTTTCCCGGCATAGCTCGCGACATCGGCATGGGTGTGCAATGGCGGCACATTGGAGTCTAGTTCAAACGTACTAACTGCATAGCCGAGTGCCATAATGGCGCAAACGGCTGCATCTACTTCGTCGTCGTGCGAGACCGTGCCCTTCGAATCGCGCAGGCGATAGAGGCGGTCGAAGCTCTCGCTGAGGTCGCTGGGCAGGCAGCTGATGCGCTGCTGCTCGGTCAGTGCTTCCGGGATCTGCGCGATGAGGTCGGCGTACTTCTGGAAGATCGCTTTCTTCTCCAGATTCTGCGCGTCGTTGTCTTCGGTAGGGCTGGCATAGGACTTCATCACAGCCGGATACACCTCCAGCGCAAAGCGGCTTTGGTCACCCGTACTAGCGCCATCCAATGGGTCGATGTGTAGACCGTAGAGGCGTTTCCAGTAGCGCAGCTGTGCCATAGCCACGGTCACGTTGTTCGTGAAGCTCTGGAAAGTCGGCGAGAACACCCGATGACGAATGGGCGCTTTGCCGTCGGCACGGCGGTCGAAACCCAGCTGGGCAGCGGGGCGATTCATGAATAGGTCACACGTCCTAAACCCGAGTTGCAGGTAGAGCTCCTCCTTCGAAAAGTCCGCAAACTCCTCAGCGTAGGCACCGCTCTGATTCACGAAATCGACAAAACCTTTCGGGAATTGCAGCGGGGAATCGATGCCGACAACGACGGCGTCGTACTGCTCGAAGTTCAGGCTCTCGTTCAGCTCGCCATGTGCGTTCAGCACTTTCTCGAAGGCTTTGTCGCGGCCGAGCTTATCGCGCGAGATGCCTTCAAGGTCGAACAGGCGCTCCCGCAAAGGGAAGGTGTTGAGGCCGATCCAGCGCGGCTGCGGGTTGGGCTGAGATAAGTCCAGCTCAATGGCTGCGAATGCCTGGTTTTTGCCTTTGCCAAGGCCACCCCAGCCACCGATGTCCCAACCGATGCCGAGGATGCGTTTTGGTTTTTCAGTTGCCATGCTTTGAAGCTAGCGCAAATGCGATTGGGGCGCAAATTCACCCGCGAAAGTTTGGTGACTACGCAGGCAAATCTGGGTTTAGGCAGCCGTTGCAGCCTGCTCTTTGCGCACGTGCTCTACGAGCTCGGCCCAGCTGGTGACGTGCGTCGTGGCAATCGGCTCGTCAGATTTGATCTTTACCTTCGCCTCCCCGTCAGCGCTGTCCGGGTCTTTAATCGTGATGCTGCGGCATCCCACGTTGCGTGCGAACATGGCGTCGGTGCTACGGTCGCCCACCATGTAGGAGTTGGCCAGGTCGAAGTCGTCGCTCGTGATCAGCTCCGTCACCATACCTGTGTTGGGTTTGCGGTTGGGGTGGTTGTCTTCCGGGAAGTGCTCGTCGACGCAGACTTTCAGAAACTTAACCCCTTCGCCCTCAAATATTTCGAGGATTTTGTCCATGGCCACCTGGAACTTGTCCAGCGGGTAGCCCTCACCGCCCAGGCCGTCCTGGTTGGTCACCATCACCGGTTCGTAGCCCATATCGACGAGCGATTTCATGGCGTGAATGACACCCGGCAAGAAGCTGATCTTGCTCAGGTCGTCGATCTGATAGTCGTGGGGTTCGCGCACGAGCGTGCCATCGCGGTCAACAAAAAGCAGTTTACGGGCCATGAGTTGTAGTCGTTTCTTTGAGTGCAAACCTAGTCTTTTTCCGAAAAACTAGCGAATGCTTAACAAAAGCATTTTCTGGTTGCTAATCTCGTAACATTTTCACAATCTCGCTGGCGAGTTGGCGGACTTCATCCAGGGTGTTGTAGCTGTGCAGGCAGATGCGCAGGCGCTCGCTGCCTTTGGCTACGGTCGGGCTACGGATAGGCCGCACATCAAAGCCCTTGGCTTGCAGCTGTTCGGCGGCCTGCTGCACGGCAAGGTTACCCGGCACCAGCACGGCGAGCATCGGCCCCTCTTGTGCTAGTACGATTGACCTAATTGAATCTGTTTCTGCTATGAATGCTCGCACCAGTGCTTGCAAATGATCGCGTTCTTCGTTACAATCCGGTAGGCGTTGGAAGCCGGCTTTCAGCAGTTGCAAGATGAGTGGCGAGATGGCCGTGGTGTAGATCTGCGCGCGCGCTGTATTCAACAACAGCCGCTTCAACTGCTCGCTACCCAAAACGGCCGCACCTTGTGCACCGAGTGCCTTTCCGAAGGTAACGACCCGCGCGAATACTCGCGTTTCGAGACTGCCCTCAACAACCTTGCCGCGCCCACCCGGGCCCAACACGCCGAGGGCGTGCGCTTCGTCGATGATGAGGTGCGCGGCGTATTTATGAGCAAGCGTACTAAGCGCTAGTAGTGGTGCCTGGTCGCCGTCCATACTGAACACCGATTCGCTGATGACGAACACCCGGCCGCCGCTTTTGCCTGCAGCACGCAAGAGCTTGGCTTCCAAATCGCCCAGATCATTGTGCGCAAAACTGAAGCTACGAGCGGCTGAGAGGCGCAAGCCATCTCGTATCGACGCATGCACCAGCGCGTCGTACAAAATCGTATCGTGACGTGTCGCGATGCCCGAGAGCAGCCCCAGATTCGCCTGATAGCCCGTCGGGAAGAGCAGCGCCGCTTCGGCGTGCAGATGCTCGGCTATTTGTGCCTCTACCTCGCTTGCTAACCCGTTGTGCCCAGTGAGTAGCCGCGAGCCGGTGCTACCGTGGCTTAACCCACTAATTTTGTGTGCTTTAATTGCGGTATCAAACAGCTGTTGGTCGCGTGCAAAGCCCAGGTAGTCGTTTGAGCTGAAATCAACTAAGCCCCGCGCTGCAGTGAGTTGGCGCAACTGCCCCTCTGCTTCCAGAGCCGCCAAGCGCTCGCTCATCCAGTTATGCTGTGCATCCTTGCCCACATCGCAAACTTACAGTTTCGTCGGCTAATGGCGGCTTGGCAGGGGGCCGGAACCCTCGTTTCGCAGATTGCTGTTAAATTGCCTGTATGCTTCATCTCTCGCGTCAACAGCTCAGTACCCTGCTTCTCGTTTGCCTGCTCTCGTTTGCAAGCACCCCGCTCATTGCGCAGCTCGAACACGAGCGCCTGGTGCTCGGGCTCGGCGTTTCGCTCGACCGGGTGAAACTGACGGCCGAGCGCTCGATCTCGCCCTACGTTGGTCTGGAGGCGCAACTCGAATACATCGTGCCTTTCCGCGACCCCGCCGACTGCGATGCGCCCTTCGCCACCAGCGACTGGGTCGACGACTACACCGGCCGCACCCTCAAAATGCTGCATTTCATTCGAAGCGGTATCGGTGCGCGCTTGGGGGCCAACTTTTACCTGAAACAAAAACAGAGCACCGCCCGCTCGATCAGTTTCACGGCCTTGGCAGCATTCGAGCGCAGTGGCTACGACAATCGCTTCCTAGACGAAGACTGCGCGACGGGCGATGCGGTTGAAACCCTGCAGTATCAGGAGTCGACCACCTACACGATGTTCGGTGTGCAGGGGCTGGTGAATTTTCATCTGACGAAGCTCGACCGCCGCTGGCAGCCGCTGATCTACGGCGGCTTGGGTGCACAGTATCAATCTGCCGAGCGTGAGGTGGCGCTCGACAACTTCAATGGTCAAATTCTGACTGAGAATGCAACCATGAGCGCCAACCGCATTATTCCCACCGTTCACTTCGGACTCGAAGTCGGCTACAACCTGTTCTGGGAGCGCAAGTATGAAGCCTACGAGCGCGTGCCCCCGCCAGTCTTGGAGCGTTAAGCGCACCAAGTCATCCGGCAAGTCACCCTGCAAGCCATCCGGAGCGTGCCAATTGGTTCATATCCAATCAGACACGCGTTCGACCATTCAGATTAAATTTTTGCACATTGGCCTCATTTAAAGCCAATTACAGGTTTATCTTAAGTAAATTAGGATACTTAAATACAACTTTACGCTCGGTTTATCGTAAAACCAACCTGCACAGTTCCTTCAGATACGACACGCCCGCCAATCTAAGTCTTATCCAATGACTTTTCGAGTTATGCACCACCTTACACGCTTACACACGCTTTTCTTTTCTTCTCTTCTGTTTGTCGGTATGCTGGTCGGCTTATTCGCGCCGCATTTGCACGCGCAGGTGGGTATAGGTACGACCTCGCCCAACGCGAACGCCATCTTGGATCTCACCGCGACCGACAAGGGCTTTCTGCCACCCCGGCTAGAGCGCGATAATGTTACGACCGGCGCAACAGAAGCTGGCATGTTGGTCTTCGACACCAACGACGACCAGTTATACATCTGGAACGGCACCACCTGGCAGCCGCTTCCCACGGGAGGCGGCACGCCCTGGAATACCAACCTCGATGGTCTTGACTATACGGCAGGCAACGTGGGGATTGGCACGACAACTCCTGGTGCAAAGCTCAATGTGGTTGGTAATGCCCTGATCCAAGGCAATCTGAATGTGGCTGGAAACGCTGGCGATCGTGTTTTAACAGTGCGCTACTCCAGCACAGGAGAGTTTGACTCACGTGTTTTTATTGACAATGATGGCCCTGGCGATGCATATACCTGGTATCAGGCCAGCGTAGACAATTATGTCGTGGGTCTTAACAACGCATCCGACGACTTTCGAATTGTACCCAGTAATTCAATGACTGACACTCCTGCTTTAGTCGTTAAAAAATCGGGTAATGTAGGCATTGGTGGTGCCTTAACGCCAACTTCGACGCTTGAGGTTGATGGTGACTTGCGCTTAGAGATTGGTACCAATGTCAATGAGATTGTTGATCTAACGACCGCATCAACTTTTACTGCTCTTGCAAACTTGAGTGATGATCAGCTTATTACAGGTCTTGCGATGAGTGATCTTATTTCAAGAAGAATCTTTGACAGCTCGTTCTGGAAAAAAGCACCCACAGGTATCCGCTATATTGCGGGCAACGTTGGCATTGGTACCGGAACAGGGGCTCCCGATAGAGATTTAACCATCGTTGACAACGGCGGTCAGGCGGCTGTTCGCATTGTTTCTACAGAAAATTCAGCTGCAGATCCGGGGACATTAGAACTTGGCAATTTCCGTGGGACATACAACTCGCCAAGCTCGAACCAAACCGGAGATATTCTTGGCCTCATTAATTTCGGCGGGATCGATGGCAGTTCAAATGGAAATTCCGCGGCGACAATTCGTGCTGAAATCGCGACGAGCGTGCCTTCGAACAAAGTGCCAAGCAGTTTAGTATTTAGTACAACACCGTTGACGGGTGCAGGAACTATTCCCGAAGACCGCATGGTGATTCAAGCAGATGGCAATGTCGGTATTGGTAGTGTGTTGTTGCCCACCGCCAAGCTGCAAGTTGATGGCGATTTGTTGCTCGCCAACGGCACCAACGTTGATAACATCATCGACCAAGCCACCGCCGCCAGCTTTACTGCCGCAACAGACCTAACGGACGACCAGCTCTTAACAGGCCTGGCCATCGGCGAGGTGATTAGCGATTCGCTGGCGAGCGCGGGTGGGTTGACGCATTTCACAGAATCATTCGCACCACTTACCGACTCCGCCAGCGTCTGGACACCCAGCATCGGTACAGATGTCGGCGTGGTCTTGCAGCCTCGCGGCCAGGGCTTCATTGCTGGCAACGCGCCCGATGGCACAACAGCGGGCGGCAATGCACGCGGTCTATATGCCGTCGACCTGCAACTTTTACGTTCGGACCCTGCTGAGGTCGCTAGTGGAAATGTATCGACCATATCAGGCGGTAGTAATAACACTGCCAGCAAAAACTTTGCCACTGTTGGCGGCGGGTTTGGTAACACCGCTAGTGACTCAAATTCCACCGTTGGCGGCGGTACCAATAACACGGCCAGTAATAATACTTCTACCGTTGGCGGCGGGGCCGGTAACAAGGCTGGTGCTTCCGATGCTACTGTGGCTGGCGGGCGAGACAACAACGCTATCGGTTTGCACTCTACCGTTAGCGGCGGGCTTCAAAACGATGCCACTGGTACAGGAGCTGCTGTCGGAGGTGGTCTTTTCAACACCGCCAGTGGTCAAAGATCTGCCATTCCAGGGGGGGAATACCTGGATGCGCCTTCCTACGGCGAGGTGGCGCTGGGCTATTGGAACACCCTTTACGCGCCCGACAACACAGATGACAAAGACCTTGACGACCGCCTGCTGGTCGTTGGCAACGGCACCCCCTCGCTTCGGGAGGATGCCCTGCGTCTGATGAAATCTGGCAATATGGCCATCGGCAATCTTGATCCAACTGCGCGTTTGCACGTTGACGGCGATATGCGCCTGCAAACGGGCACCAATGTCGACAACATCGTTGATGCAGGTGTGGAAAGCGGCTTTACAGGCCCAGGCGATTACACAGACGATGCACTACTGACTGCTTCGGCCACTTACAACCTGGTGCAGGGCGCCTCCCCGACCGTGACGCTGCAAGATGCTTACGATAATGGGAATACGATCACGGGCGCCAATGCGGTTGATTTCGCGCTCGATAATGGCATGGTAGTTTCAGGTACGCACGGTACTGGCGCTATTCCGGCCAGCGGCGCTGGCACACGGATGATGTGGGACCCTTCGGCTTCGGCCTTCCGTGCTGGTCGTGTTACGGCCACG
>CAZTEZ010000055.1:0-13393 GCA_964611815.1 uncultured Bacteroidia bacterium
GTGATGTCCACGCCCAGCGCCAGCCCGCTGATGACGTTGATCTGATGCGCGGCGAAATACTCCGCAAAGCGCGCCGCCTCGCGTTTGCCGTAGGGGGTCATCTGGCGGGTGCCGACGATTGCGATGCCCGGGCGGTCGTTGAGGTCCAGCTTGCCCTTTTTGAACAGCGCCAGTGGCGCATCGTAGATGGTCTTCAGGCGCTCGGGGTAAGCGTCAGAAGTGTAGGTGAGGATGTCGATGCGGTGCTTTTCGCAGAATTTCAGCTCGTCTTCGGCGAGCTGCAACGTATCGCCGCTGCTGATGGATTTCGCCAGCTTGTCGCCCACCTCTGGCACCCGCCGTAGCCAGCCCGCCGGCTTCTGAAAAACGCCCTTTGGGGTACCGCAGAACGCAATGAGGTTCTTCGCCACCACGCTGCCCACGCCTTTGATGCGCAACAGCGCCAGCAGATACAGCAGCTCTTCTTGCTCTTTCGACTTATTCTGACTCACGCGCGCAATTTACGCAGGCCCCACCGATTGATTTGCCCACCCCCCTCAAGGAATGCTTCCCGCGTTTCACGTGTTATCTTGCCATAATCACGCTCAACCCGACAAATATGAAACGACTGCAAACACAAGTAACTGGCGCCGAGGGCCGTGCAATGGCCGTAGATGTGGAGTACGACCCTGACGGCAAGCAGCAGCCCATCGTCATTTTCGCGCACGGCTTCAAGGGCTTCAAAGACTGGGGGCATTTCGCGGTGTTGGGCAAGCACTTTGTTAAGGCCGGCTTTGCGCTCATCCGTTTCAACTTTTCGCACAACGGGACCACGCCCGAAAAGCCCACAGAGTTTGCTGATTTAGAGGCCTTTGGTGAAAATCGCGTGCGGTTTGAGCTCGAAGACTTGGGGCACATCATCGACTTCGCGTTAGGGAGCGATGAACTGAGCGACCTCCCGCTCGACCGATCTGGCGTGCATTTAATCGGCCACAGCCGCGGCGGCGGCAGCGTGATTCTTAAAGCCGCACAGGATGCACGCGTTCAGAAAGTTGTGAGTTGGGCGGGTATCAGCACGTTTGGCCGCTACCCGGGTTCGGAGGAAAGCAACTGGCGCGAGGAGGGCGTGAAATACATCCTGAACGGGCGCACGGGCCAGCAAATGCCGCTGTATTTCGCGGCGTATCAGGAGTATCTGGAGCACCCGGGCAAATACAGCATCGGCAAAGCGCTGAGTGAGCTGGATTCCAAGAACTACCTGCAAATCCACGGCGGGCAAGACGAGGCCGTAAAAGCCGAGGAGTACAACGCGATTCGCGCAGCAGCTCCAGGTTCGGCGCATTTGCTGATTGAACCCGCCGGCCACACCTTCGGCAGCAAGCACCCCCGGCCGAGCGATGAGCTGCCGAAACATTTGCAGTTGGCAGTACAGCGCTCGATTGAGTTTCTGAAAAGCTAATATTATGCTAACTCAACGTTGGGCATTTTCCAGTTTTTGGATGGATTCCATCAGGGTCTCGACTGTCGACTCAAGATGCTCAACACGCTCTTCCAGCGCCTCATTTCGATCCTTCAAGCCTTTAATCAAAATGAACAGCACGCCGTCTACATCCGCGCTTTGCAGCGTGGTGCTGTTGCCGATGCTCCCGTAAAAGTCGCGCCCGTAGGCAGCGAAGAACTCCTGCGCCATGGGGCCGTAGTGCCGGCGGGTGCGCGGCTGGCTGGTGTAGTTCCAGGTGCCCAGGCGCAGGTCGTCTAGGCGCGAGAGCAGCAGCTCGGGGTCGGCGGGCAAGTAGTTGCTTTTCAAGGTGCTGTCTGAGATGCTCGCCCAGCTGTTGCCGCCGGCGGGCACCCGCACGCCAATGGTGGCGGTGGCATCCGTAAACAGCTCATACCCACCTGCAAAACGCGCATTAAAGCTATTGGCGGCGCTGCTGGTAAACACGCCGTTGGCATCGCCGGTAACAAACGCCCCGCTGTGTGAAGCGCGTAGACCTGCTCCAATCACGATTACTCTATTAAGACCAGGCATAGCACGTGCATCATAGCCAATTAATGTATTCTCATCTCCAAGAATTGCCGCTGTCAAGGACGCTACACCTGCAAAAGCACCTAGGCAGACATTCCTATCTCCTTCGCTTAAGAAGGCACCTGAATTGTATCCTGCTAGTAGATTGTAGGAGCCATTCAGAAGGAATGCAGAACTTGCTGCTCCTAATGAAGTGTTTCTTTCACCATTAGTTAAGTTTAATAGAGAGTTTCCGCCCAAAGCAGTGTGACCACCACCCACAACTGAATTTCTCAAGGATCTAAAGCCAATTGCAACGTTCGATCCAATTTCTGAATTCAAAGCAGCTGACTGTCCAATAATCACACTAGATGTATACGTTGCAGTTGGTGACAAAGCGCTGTGGTCATCTCTAATGACGATTCCATCTCTAGGAGGCATACCGATCGGATTTGTACGTGACCGGAGTGTCAACTCCCCCCTCTCTGTTAACTGCATCCATGCCGTATCGTTGGTCGCAAAGCTTAGCGGTTGGGCATCGGTCGTGCCGATGAAGTTGGGACCGCCGGTGTTCGGAAACGTTCTCGCGCTGGTGCCGGCGTTGCCCGTTCGGCTCCAGTCGGTATCAGCAATGGCAGGCGGGGTTTGCCATTCGGCGTTGCCATGCGTATCACTTGCCATCAGTACATCGCCGGGATTCACCGGCCCCTGCTGCACTTGCAAGCGGTTGGTCTTCAACGTATCGCTCACGCGGGCGTTGCCAGTCACGGTCAATTGCTCATCGGCAATACGGCTACCGACCCCCACATTCCCCGGCTCGCCGGCCGTTAGCGAGGCTTGTATGTAAACGGAGGGGTGGGTGCTGCCCGTCACGAAAGCCATGGTGCGGGTTTCGAATGCTGAACTATATAGACTTGGCCCGCCGGTATTAAACACCATCGCCGAGTCGGAAATGCTCTGGATCTGTCGGCCAATAATCACGCTTCCAACGTTCAGCGCCAACTGGTTATCGCCAATAGCCACCGTGCGCTCACCAATAGCAATGGCGTTTGTCCCCCAGGCGAAACTCTGTGCGCCTCGCGCTTGTGCGTCCAGCCCACCTGCAAAAGAATTTGCGCCCACAAAACCGGCATCCCATTGTGTGCCCGTGACGCTGCCGATTCTGAATGCACCCAACTGCTGGTCCCACTGCAGACGTGTGCCCGTGCCCAGGCTCGGGTAAGCCGCAGCTGGCGTGCCGTCGATCAAGACATGCCCGTTGAGTACTTCCAATTTAACCCGCGGGCTGGTTGTACCGATACCGACATTTTGAGCGATACTCGCAAGCGGTAAGAGGCTTACTATCAGCAGGTAGTGTAGCTGGTAATAAAATTTTAACATTTGAACTGGCGAAAGTATTGTGATTTTGAAAAAAAAACATTTATCCTGTTGCCATACTGTTTATCAGTATTCAGGTTCGTCTTTACGACTTGTTTACTGACACTTTCATTCAAGGTCTCACACAACGACTTACACAATGATACGTAAACGCTTACAAAAAGTTGGCCCGCCAAACCGCCCATCTCGAATGGGGTGGGTGTTGGGCTTGGCCTTACTGGTGCTGGCATTGCCCCGCCAGACGCATGCACAGGATGTCGCCTTTTCGCTGACCCAGCAAGTGGTGGGCGATACACTGGAGGTAACGCTCAGCGGGCAGAGCTTGGATGCGCAGCCGGATAGTCTACTAGGGTTTGTCTTAAACTTCTCAACCGACCAGTGCTTGGATATCGGCAATGCAATAGTAGAAGAAACACAGCCCGGTCAACTTAATGGTTATCTTCAGAGAGCTGTCTCAACTACTTCCGGACTCAGATTAGTCGTTTTCCAAAATTCATCCAATCCCGCTATTTTAAGCGTTTTGCCCACAAATCAAACTATCATAAAACTTAGTTTACCTTTTGATGCTTCAGTTTGTGCAACTCCAAGTGTTCAGTTGCTGAATACTACCGAGGATAAAATTCTTGGCCACAATTTTAATCCCCTCTCACAATGAAAACCAATATGATAATTAGACTGCTGTTGGCAATAAGCTTCGCTGTTGTTTGTAAGACAAAAACACAGGCACAAGCAGAAATTGTGTTAAGCTCAAACGTCGTTTTTGAAGGCGATGGCGTTCTGCTGCAAATCATTGCAGACAATGTAGGTACTGCTTCCACAGATTTTGGACTGGTTGGTTTTCCCATATTTCTGAATGCTGCCACGGCTTGTGTTGGAGATAGCATGACCGATCAGCCATTTGAGTTACTAGCAAACGGATATATTGTAACCGAAACTAATGGCAATGCGTTTGCAAGCAGTAAATCTTCACCCAATCAGTTTAATGTTACAATGAATACAGATTCCTTGGGTACGCTTGCAGCAGGTGCCTCTAAGATTTTGGCCGAGTTTGAATTGGCTTTGGTCACTGCAGGGTGCACCTGTGCCGATGACTTGCAGATACTGGCTACTCCTCCCGGACCGGTTATTGTTTTTGATGGCGGTTTCAATCCAGTTCTTTCACCTGGAACAGGCATAACCGCCTCAGCCCCTCAAAGTGTCTCAAATAGTATTCTTGCACCGGCCAGTTTACCCCCAGGCCCCTTGCGTGGAGGAACGATACTTGAATTTGAAAGCGAATTCCCGGGAACTTGGCGGGTCAACAGTCCAAGTGCAGGCCTTGCTTACAGTACCGCCCCAAATAGCGATCAAGCGCAATTGGTCTTTTACTCTGAATCAAGTTCTAATGAGTTTCAGACAATTGAAGTTGTAAACGGTTTTTGCCCTGTCCCATTCCCAACACAAGCACTTATCGCCCCTTCCCGCAAAGTGCGCGCTAGTGCCTTCCTGGCTGGCCCCTATGATGCCGTAGGAGATTCGATGTTCACCAACCTGAACCCAACCACTACCAGCCCGTCGGTAGATTTACTGGATCAGGTGTATTTGCAAACTGCGACAGACACCAACAATTATGACAATCAGCGCATGTCAGAGTTCGCCACCGTACCAGATGATGCGGTAGATATCGTTCGGCTGACTATTCGTGATGTGGATGATCCAAGTTCAGTCAGTCGCGTTGCAGTCGGCTATGGATGGCTGAAAAGCGACGGTACGATCGTCGATTTTTATTCCGGAGGCGAACTGGATTTTGTCAACTTCATTGATGAAGGAAGCTTTTCGAGCTTTCCCGAAGAAGGCTTTCTCACCGTCCACCACCGGACGCATTTGCCAGTTCGGAATGCGGCAGCGGTGCCCGAAACACGTTTGGATTACAACGAACCCCTGCCTATAGATGCGTTTGATTTTACGATAACCAACAGTTCCGAGTTGGGCATTACCAGCCCCGGCACGCCTACATCACAGTTAGATTGGCTTTTTGACCTGGGGGCCGAGAATGGCAATTTCGGAACGGTGCTTACGGCTGGTACTGGTGCACCGTATCGTGCGCTGATGACGCCAGGGCAGTCATCTACACCCTCTTGGGAAATCCCTCTGGTAGCTACTAATGCGATAGATTACTTTGTAAATGCGTTCGGTTCAAATGGCGGCACTTTTGGCTTTAACCAACTTCTTGTCACTGCTGGTAGTGGTCCAAATCCTATTAATGTTTACGTGTGTGAACAAAACAGCACTGGCGTAATTAGTGTGGACTTGAATCTGGATGGTGTCATTAACAGCACCGACCTGGGAAGAAGTGAATTTCCCGTCAACAATCTGCTTTTCTCTGCGCCAAGTTTCGAACGCCCTTAATCCACCTATCATGAAAACATTATTTGCAACACTCAGCCTCGCCTTGTTGTTGCCCGTTTGGGTGCTGGGGCAAAAAGTCTTCGACGTGCGTGTGGAACAAGCCTTGGTGCCTGGCGACACGCTGAAATTGACAATCATCGCCGAGAAAACAAGTGGCCCTGATTTTAACATCCGGCTTGGCGATTTTGGACTTTTTGTCGATACCGCTAACTTGGATATTGACAACGCGCGCATTGCGAGTCCGACTTTCGACCTTGTTTTTCCAACTGGCCCTAGCGACCCAGTAAACGCGCCTGCAACGAGTTTCGCTACCGGCCCGGATTACGTGTACGTCAACAAAAAAACGGCGATCGTCAACAACGTTTTTCAACCGACTGCTATCCCGATTTCATCTACTCCGACGATCATCGAAGAGATATACATTCCCATCACCAACCCCGCCGGCACCAACACCACCACTTGGCGCTTGGGGCCGATGGCGATTATCACAGATGACCAGCGAGATGGTAAGGCAATTGGAAACTTTATCAATCCACCCCCCAATTTTGCCCTCGATAGCCCGTGTGATATCCAAGTGAGCGCTTCTGCGACGAATGACACGGTCTTGTTGGGCTGGGTCACTAAAAAGAGCAAGCTGAAAACACAAGTAACAGATGCCAACGGGCCTGTGAGCTATCTGTGGAGTAACGGCGCCACGACTGCGAATACAATCGTTGAGCCAACTGTGACGACGACTTATACCGTCACTGCAACGGATACGCTCGGCTGCCAGGATAGTGCCGCAGTTACTGTGGTGGTTGAAGACGTGCGTTGCGGTCGGCGTAATAACAAAGTGCTGGTGTGTAAGACGGGCTTCTTCTCGAACCAGCCTAAGACGATATGCGTCAACAAATTCGCTGCGTTCATTCTGACACTCTTCGGTGCGGACATAGGGCCGTGTCCTGTAACGCCAACGCACAAGTCTGCGCCTGCTGAGCCACAACCAGAAGAACTCGTTGAACAGGCGACTGCCGATCAGCGCGTGAAGCTGCTAGACCTTGAGTTTGCGGTCTTCCCCAACCCCACCAACGGTTTGGTGAACCTTGCTTGGAAAGCCTCCAACGAAACATCTACTTGCTTTGTGGATGTATACAGCACAACTGGGCAGTTGGTGCTCAGTCAGCAACTGAGTTGTGCTCAAAGTGGCCAGACGGCTATCGACTTATCTGAAAACGCCAATGGCCTCTATATCGTGAACTTAACGTTAGAGTCTGGCGAGGTTGTTTCAAAAGAGCTCTTACTTACGAAGTAAGCCGTTAACTAAGATGTGTAATTCCAAAGGCCCCACCTATAGGTGGGGCCTTTGGAGATTTGAACCTTAGTGACTAGACACTCGCCGCCTTCTCCGCATTATCCAACTGCTTGAGCGCCAGTTGGCCGCAGCCGCCATCGACATCCTTGCCGCGCGAGCGGCGCACGTTCACGATATGCCCGCGCGATTCGAGGTGGGCGATGAACGCGTTCAGTCGCGCCTCGCTTGTCATGCGGAACTCCGCCTCGGCGATGGGGTTGTACTCGATGATGTTGATCTTGGTCGGCACGGTGCGGGCGAAGTCCGAGAGCTCCTGTGCGTCGCTGATGTTGTCGTTGATCTGATCGAAGACGATGTACTCCAGCGTGATGCGCGTGCCGGTTTTGTCGTAAAAGTAACGCAGCGCCTCACCCAAAGCCTCCAACGAATTCGTGTCGTTGATCGGCATGATGGTGCTGCGCTTTTCGTCGTTGGCGGCGTGCAGACTGAGCGCCAGCTCGAACTTCACAGCATCGTCGCCCAGGCGTTTGATAAGCTTGGCGATACCCACGGTCGAGACCGTAATGCGCCGCGGCGACATATGCATACCGTCTTCGGCACTCACGCGCTCGATGCTGCCGAGCACGTTGCGGTAGTTTAACAGGGGCTCGCCCATGCCCATATACACGACATTCGACAGCGGCCGGCCCAGCCGGCGCTCGCTCTCCTGGTTAATCGTGTGAATCTGGTCGTAGATTTCGTAGTGCTGCAGGTTGCGTTTGAGGTCCAGGTAGCCCGTGGCGCAGAACTTGCAATTCAAACTGCAGCCCACTTGCGATGAGATGCAGGCCGTGGCGCGCTCAGCGGTCGGAATCAGCACGCCCTCCACGAGGTGGCCGTCGTGCAGACGGAAGGTGTACTTCACACTGCCGTCGTTCGATTGCAGGGCGGTGTCGATGGAAATTTTGTGCAGATCGAAGTTGGCCTCCAGCTTCGCACGCAGATCTTTCGAGAGGTTGGTCATCGTCTCGAAACTGCGCGTGTTTTTCTCCCACAGCCACTGCCACACCTGTTTGGCGCGAAATTTCTTTTCGCCCAGACTTAAGAGCGCTTCTTCGAGCTCCGGGTAGCTGAGTTTGAGGATGTCGGTGCGGGTCGTCATGCGGGTAATTGCGCTCAAGTGTTGTGGAGCGGCACTTTGGGTTTGCTCACCAGGTCAACGAACTGCTTGGGATATAAGTGCTTAAACAGCGTGCCGCTTTCGGGTTTAATGTCCATCCAGCTGTCGAGGTCAAAATCGAGCATGGCAATGCCCGTTGTTTTAATCTTGTTGGTGAAGTAGCCCACCAAGTGGTTTGCCAGCAGCGTCAGGCCAGGGTTATGCCCGAAAATCATCACGGTCTTGTACTCGTCTGGCAAATCGCGCACGAGCTGCGCCATGCCGGGGGTGTCGAGGTAGTAGATCTGCGAATCTGTCTGAATCAAGCGTTCGGGGAAGTCCAGCGCCTCAGCGAAATGCTGTGCCGTGCGCAAGGCGCGGGTGGCGGGGCTGGTGAGGATGGCATCGACTTTGATCTGCTGCTCGCTGAACATCTCCGCCATGTAGGGCGCGTCGCGACGGCCACGCCCGTTAAGCGGGCGGTCGAGGTCGGCGATGTGGTCGTTCTTCCAGCTCGATTTGGCGTGGCGGACCAGGATCAGGCGTTTCATAGCAAGGTGATTTCAGCGTCAGATGTTAAAGTGCGGAAAGAAAAATTATGGTCGATTATCGACCGATTATCGACTGATTTTTAGGAAGCGCTCGTCGAAGTGCGGTGGGTAGGTGTTGTTGCTGGGGTCGATGTCAGCAGTTTCGCGGTAAGGGTCAAGCTCCACGGCTTCCAGTGGCTTCTCGAGGTTGAGCAGCTTGGTGGTCTTGTGGTTGTCATGGCGCCAGATTTCAGCCGGGATGCGCATGACCTCTTCGCTGCCATCTTCGTACATCAGGCGCAGGATGACTGGCATGACCAGCCCGCCCTTGTTTTCGATCTGAATCTCGTAAACGTAATCCACGCGCTCGAGCAGCTCTTTTTGCTCGGGCTCCAAATCTTCTTTGAATTTCTCGTAGCGTTTGCGCTCGTCTTCATCGACTTCAAACAGGTCTGGGTTCGTGTACTTGTCCTTCGTCTCAGGGTGCTTTTCCGTGTACGTCTGCTTGATCGCCTCTTTGTTCAGGGTGTGGGTAGGGTGCTTCAGCTGCGGCTCGAACTGCTTGCGGCGGAAATCCGCGCGTTTGTCGGGGTCGTTGCTGACTTCATAGTGAATCACGTCTGTGATGGCCATGTCAACGTGGTCCGTCGTGTAGAACCACCCACGCCAGAACCAGTCGAGGTCCACGGCGCTGGCGTCCTCGAGGGTACGGAAAAGGTCGGCGGGCTCGGGGTGTTTGAAGGCCCAGCGCTCGGCGTACTTTTTGAAAGCGAAATCGAAGGCCTCACGTCCCATGACCGTTTCGCGCAGTATGTTGAGCGCCGTAGCCGGCTTGCCGTAGGCGTTGTTGCCGAATTGCAGAATCGACTCCGAGTTCGTCATGATCGGCATCTGCTCGTCCTTGTCGTCCTCCATGTAGCTGATCATGCTGCTCGGGAAGCCGCGGCGCGAAGGGTACTCGCGCTCCCATTCGCGCTCGGTGAGGAACTGCACGAAAGTGTTCAGCCCCTCGTCCATCCAGGTCCACTGGCGCTCGTCGGAGTTGATGATCATGGGGAAGAAGTTGTGGCCGACCTCGTGAATAATCACGCTGATGTTGGCGTATTTAATGCGCAAGGGGTACTCGCCTTCGGGGTTGGGGCGCCCGCCGTTGAAGGTCATCATCGGGTACTCCATGCCCCAAACCGGGCCGTGTACCGACGCGCAGTGCGGGTAGGGGTAGTCGATCGTGTACTTCGAGTAGGTCTTCAGGGTGTGCGCCACGACGCGCGTGGAGTACATCCCCCACAGCGGCAGGCCCTCTTTCGGGTAGAGTGATTGCGCCAGCACCGTGCGGTCGCCGATTTTCACGCCCATGGCGTCCCACAAAAACTTACGCGAGCTGGCGAAGGCGAAGTCGCGAACTTTATCTGCCTTGAACTTCCAGGTCTTTGTGCCCTTGGCTTTTTCCTTTTCGTTTTCGCGGGCTTCTTCTTCTGTGACAATCACGACCGGCTCATCGAAAGACTTGTAGGCTTTCTCCAAACGCTCGAGCTGGGTGCTGGTGAGCACGTCCTTTTTGTTGGTCAAATCGCCGGTTGCCATCACCATGTGGTCGCTCGGGACGGTGATTTCCACTTCGTAGTCGCCGAACGGCAGCGCGAACTCGCCACGGCCCAGGAACTGCTTGTTCTGCCAGCCGTACACGTCGTCGTACTTGCACATGCGCGGGAACCACTGCGCGATCTCAAAGAGGTAGTTCCCGTTTTCCTCGAAGTATTCGTAGCCACCCCGGCCGCCGTAGCGAATTTGGTCCTGGATGTTGTAGTTCCATTTGATGAAAAACTCGAACTCATCGCCGGGCTCCAGCGGTTCTGGCAAATCGACGCGCATCATCGTGTTATTGATAAACGTGTGCAGCTCTTCGCCCTTGTGCTGCACGGCCTTGATGTTGTAGCCGCCGTCGTGGCGCTCGTCGGCCAGGCGCTTGATGTGCCAGAAGCCTACCTCGTCCATGTCGGCCCAGCTACTGTGGTCAATGTCGTGTGCCACGGCCTCTTTTTGGCGCACGTTCTGGTCGAGCTGCACCCACAGGTACTCCAGCGTGTTCGGCGAGTTGTTGTGGTACGTGATGTCCTCCTCGCCGTAGAGCGTCTGCGTATCCTCGTCGATGCGCACCTTGATCTTGTAATCGGCCTCGTTCTGCCAGTACTCATGCCCGGGCGAGCCATCCGCCGCGCGGTAATCATTGGGCGTCGGCAGCTCTGGATTCAGCTGGCGAAACTTGCTCTTGTTGTAGTTGGGGCTGTCGTTGTACGCCTTGCTTTTGTAGTCTTGCGCGCTGAGGCTCAACGATATACAGGTTGCAAGAAAGAGTGAGGCTAGTGCTTTCCAGGTCGTCATAATCAATGGGTGGTGAGTATACTGAGGCTAAGACTTTTGCGGTGTGTTAGCTGCTGAAAGGGTGCGGCTTACTTCTTTTTCTTTTTGCGCTTGCGAATCTTGTCCGGCAAGGGAATCACGAGTAGCGGGATGTTAGTTTCCGCTGCCAGCTCTTCGGTTACGCTGCCGATGAACCAGCCGAGCAGGCCGGTGCTGCCGTCGGTTTCGATGGCGATCATATCGGCATCTAGGTCGTTCGCAGCATTAAAGATGCCACGAGGAACAGTGTCGCCGTCGACGATTTTCAGCTCCAGTTTGTGGTCGCTGTATTTCGCTTTTACGGACTTATATGCGGCTTCGATCTCCTTTTTCGGGATAATCGCATACGCCGAGTTGACAACAGTAACGTGTACCGTCGAGTCGTACAGCTGCGCGAATTCCAAGACGGGCGGCAGCTCCACCATGACTTCCTCTGGGTCGGCGAAGTCGGTGGCGAAAATGATGTTGTTGTAGTCTTTCGCTTTCGCGATTTCCGGGACTGTCAGTACCGGCACCGTCGAGTAGCGCATGGTGCGCTGGGCCGTGGTGCCGAGCAAGCCGCCGTGCAAAATGCCTGTGCGACCGCGGGTGCCCATCACGATAAAATCCATCTCGTCGTCGCCGTACTTTTCGTGCAGCTTCCAGGGTTTCATATCGCCAATTAACTCCGTCTCAACCGTGATGCCGTGAGTGTTCACCGACTTCACGAGCTCGTCCATACGGTGCTGCAGGTTGCCTTCCAGCTCTTCCGTGAACTTATCGCGTGCTTGCTGGCTGTTGGGCCCGGCGAAGTACGACGTGGGGTAAGGCGTTTCGAAAACGTGCACCACCTTGAGGCTGGCCTTGCTCTTTTTGGCGAGCTGAACCGCAACCTCGAAGGCGTCCTTAGCGGTGGGCGAAAAGTCGGTCGGGTGAACGATGTGTTTGATTTCCATAGCGAGTGGTCAGTCTTGATTACTTTTTGGGTGGCGCCGGCTGGGCGATGGGTGAGGTTGGCTTGAAGGTAATCAGAAAGGCTGGTCATCGGTGTTCTCAGCAGGCTCTTGGTCGGGCGGGCGAAGGGCCAGCAGTGGACAATCAAGCGTGCTTGAGAGCTCTTCGACGACGCTGGATTTGTTGTAGAGCATCTGCAAATCTGAGCGCCCGTGCGCCAACAGTGCAACAACATCGGCTGGCAATTCGTCCACCAATTCCTGCACGCCCTCAGTCAGTTGTGGTGCATTGTACATCACGTGGCGAAACTTGACGTTCGGGTACTTGTCGTGCAGCTTTTTGAACTCCTCGCGGGCAAAACGGCTGGTGACGAAATCGCCGGGCGTAGAGATCGTACCGACGACCACTTCGGTGTTGAAAGTCTCAGCGTAGTTCAGCACGTTGCCGAAGACCAGCTCCGGCGGGTCGGTGAAATCCGTGATGAAGAGCATGCGGTCGAGCTTTTCGAGCTCGGCTTTCACGGGCACGCCCAGCACCGGAATCGGCGCAAAGCGAATGGTGCGCTCGGTGTTGGAGCCCAGCATGCCGCCCTGCAGAATTGAGCTGCTGCCAGTGGTGCCCATCGTGATGAGGTCTGCGTCTTTGTCGACGTCCAGTTCATCCGTGAACTTCCAGACCGGCACGTCTTTGATCAGGTGCTTGTGCACGCTGATGCCGTCAAGGTAATCGCTCGTGGCGAGCGCGTCCATCTGGTCGCTAAGCTTTTTGTCCAGCTTTTCCTCGAACTCCGCACTCGAGCTTTTCAACTCGGCCATCACCCCCTCGAAAATGTCAGAGACGGTGGGCTTGTCGTAGACGTGAACGAGGTGTAGTTCGGCACCGGTTTGGCGCGCGAGCCTGGCCGATAGCTCCAGCGCGTGGCCAGAGACCTCCGAGAAATCGGTCGGGTGGTAAATTCGACGAATCTTCATCTTGGCGTAAAACCAAATATACAAACGAACGTGCGGATTGTCAGCCTCTGTGGCGCGGAATCCGGGTTATTACACCGATTGGTTGTTAATCAGCATTTGGTGGGCCAATCAGCTGCTCGTAGACCGTACGGTAGTGCTGCACGCCGTTTTCGAGGCTGTACCACTTTTCGGCGCCCGCGCGAATGCAGGCGGTGTCTTGCTGCAAAAGCTCGTCAATCTGAGCGATCGCTTTTTGAAAGCCGCTCGTGTTCAGCTCGTCGATCACCAGCCCGGCGCGGCTGTCCTGCACGATGCTGTCGGTGTCGCCCACGCCGCTGTTGCAGACCAACGGCAGGTGCATGGCCATCATTTCGCCCTGCTTGGTTGGCGAGGAGCCCT
>CAZTEZ010000056.1:0-5849 GCA_964611815.1 uncultured Bacteroidia bacterium
GTTCAGATAGTAGCGCGGGTCTTGCTCTGCGCGAGCAGCTTGCGTGGCCAATACGCGCTTGGCGCCCTCCACTCGGATGGTGTCGATGCGGGGGTAGCGCACCATCCAACTGAGCATCTCGAGCGTCGGTTCCCAGTTGGTCGCCGGTGCACTGCCGATCAGTTTGAGCGCGCCGGTGTTCAGTTCGGTGTCGAGTTGCAGCCCCAATTCGCCCAGCCGAGCCGCAAACCCGGAGCTGCTGCGCAGCTTGTCGTTCGGGCCAATCAAGAGTTTGCTCAAAACCGCCGCAGCCCCCTGAAAGTCAGCCGGCTCGGCAGAAACGCCACTCGCGCTCACGTACTCCACCCGGGCAATGGGCGCTGTTTTGTCGCGACAAGCGAGCACTTTTAAGCCGTTGCTTAGACGCGTCAGGTAGCAGTTTTCGGGCAAATAATCTTGGTAGAGCAGGTAGTAATGATCGATGAATTGCCCGAGCGAATCCAGCCCCGGCTCGCGGTTCAAGCTGTCGGGAGCCTGTGCCTGGGTGTTGCCACACCCGAGCAGCCAGAGCAAAAGCAACACAGCGCTGTGGCGAATCACGGGCATGGGTCAATCGTCGTCTTCGTCAGTATCGGGTGGGGGCGGGGGCAGGCAGGTCACTTGCAGGCTTTCGATGCGGGTGTTCGAGACTTCCAGCACTTTGATCTGCATGCGGTCGACCGTCAGTTCGTAATCCTGTGGGGGCAGCTTGCCAGCGTGCTCCACGATGAGTCCGCCAAGGGTGTCGTTCTCCCCTTTTATGCGCTCAATCACCTCGGGCTCTATGTCGAAGATGCGCGGCAAATCGAGCAGTGACGTCTGCGCTTGTAGCACATACGTGTCTTCAGAGAGCTGGCGAATAACGCTGCGGTTCTTGTTCTCCTGCTCCTTGATTTCACCGAAAATCTCGTCCAGAATATCCTGCAAGGTGATGATGCCCTCCGTACCACCATATTCATCCGAGACGATCGCCATGTGCAGCCGGCGCTCTTTGAACTGGTTGAGCAGCGTGCTAATGCGCTTGCTTTCAGGCACAAAAAAGGGCGCACGTAAGAACTTCGTCCAGTCTTCGTTGTGCGTGCCTTTCAGTAATGGCATCAGGTCTTTGATGTGCAAGATGCCAATGATGTTGTCGAGCGAATCCTGGTAGACTGGGTAGCGCGAATAGCCCTCGTGCGCAATGCGCTGCAAAACCTCGGCGTTGGTCATGGCGCTGTCGAAGGCGATGACATCCACCCGCGAGCGCAACACGGCCTTCACCGGAATGTGGTTCAGGTTGACGAGCGCCTTCAGAATCTGCTTCTCTTCCTCGGTGGTGTCAATTTCCGGCGTCATGTCGATCGCCGTGCGCAGCTCTTGGTTCGTGATGCGCGTCTGCTCGTCTTTGTCCTCTACCCGCCGGAACAGGAAGCGCGTGGAGCGCGAGAGCACAAAGCTGATGGGCAGAAAGAGGAAATATAAGAAGCGGATAACCGGTGTAAACATCCGCAGAAAGCGCAGCTGGCGGTGGTTGGCGTACACTTTCGGGGTGATTTCGCCAACGAGTAGCAGCAGGCTGGTGATAGCTACCGTCTGAATGATGAACCACACCCACAGCTTACCGCCGATTTGATCTTTCAGCATATCGACGAACAGCGTCGAAAGCAAAATAAGCAAGATGTTGACGAGGTTGTTCGAGAGCAGAATCGTGGCCAGCAGGCGCTGTGGGCGGTTTTGTAGGTACAGAATCTGTTTGTCGCTAAAGTGGGAGGGTTCCTCGCGGATGCGGTCCAAGTCGCCACTGGGCAGCGAGTAGAAGGCCACTTCGTAGCCCGAAATGATGGCTGACAGCCCCAGCAGAATAACAACAAGGAGCGGCACTACGCTAGGGTTCAATAGCGCCGAAGCAAAAAATTCAAGGAAGGCGTAACTCGGGGGTTCCAATACTCTCGGGGGTTCCAGTACTCAGACGTGGTGTTTTGCTGCCAGCTAACGGCTAAAAGTACAAGATTTTACGTACACCAAATTCTTGGCTTGCCAAATTCTATGCAAACGATTGCCTAAGCTGCTAAAGCGGGTCTGCCCCGACCTGCAAAAACAAAGCGAATTTCGTACTTTTAGACAACGTACTCGGTTCGAACGACCGACGAACGTGCCTCAAACTGATTCGCTGAAAACCAACCCGATATGTCGATACAAGCCGTACAGACCCCCTACAAAGCCAAGCACAAAATCCGTATTGTTACCGCAGCTTCGCTCTTCGATGGCCACGACGCCGCAATTAACCTCATGCGCCGCATTCTGCAAAGCTCTGGTGCCGAGGTGATTCACCTGGGCCACGACCGCTCTGCCGGTGAGGTGGTGCGCGCTGCCATCCAGGAAGATGTGCAGGCTATCGCCATGACCAGCTACCAGGGTGGGCACATGGAGTATTTCAAGTACATGTACGACCTGCTGAACGAGCACGGCGCGGGTCACATCCGCATTTTCGGCGGCGGCGGCGGTACGATTTTGCAGCGGGAGATCGACGAGCTGCACGAATACGGCATTGCCCGCATTTACGCCCCCGACGACGGCCGTGCGATGGGCCTGCAGGGCATGATCAACGACTTGCTCGAAAAAGCGGATTTCCAGACCTACGGCAAACCCAACGGGCAAGCGAAGTCATTGAAAGACAAGGATGACACCATCATCGCCCGTACCATTTCGTTGCTCGAAAACGAGGCGGAAGGCACGAATGATTTACTGAAGGAAATCCAGAGTCAGATTCCGGACAAGATCATCCCGGTGCTGGGCATCACCGGTACGGGTGGTGCAGGTAAATCGTCGCTGACGGATGAATTCGTGCGGCGCTTTTTGCTGGATTTCGACGACAAGCGCATCGGCATCGTCTCCGTCGACCCCTCGAAACGCAAGAGCGGCGGCGCGCTACTAGGCGACCGCATCCGTATGAACGCCATCGACAACGAGCGCGTCTACGTGCGCTCGATGGCCACCCGCGAGGCGAACGTGTCGGTCACACGCCAGCTTTCGGCGGCTATCGACGTACTGAAAGCAGCGGAGTTCGACGTAGTTATCGTCGAGACGGCTGGCATTGGCCAAAGCGATACGCAGATCACGGAGGTGGCCGATCTCGCGATGTACGTGATGACGCCTGAATATGGCGCGGCGACCCAGCTGGAGAAAATCGACATGCTGGACTTCGCGGACGTCGTGGCGCTCAACAAGTTCGACAAGCGCGGGGCGCTCGACGCCCAGCGTGCCGTGCAAAAGCAAATGCAACGCAACCGCCAGGCCTGGGAAGCGCAGCTGGACGATATGCCGGTATTTGGCACCATCGCCTCTCAGTTCAACGACCCCGGCATGAACACGCTCTACGCCGAGACGATGAAGCTGCTGGACGCGCGAACCGGCGCGCAGCTTAATTCCAACTTCGCCGCCGAACACGAGCCTGGTGAGAAGATTTTCATCATCCCACCCGAGCGTGTTCGCTACCTAGCTGAAATCGTTGAGGAGAGCCGCCGCTATGAGCAATGGGTCGACGAGCAGGTGAACACCGCCGAGCGCGCTTACACTTTGAAAGAAGCCGCTGAACAGATTGAGGCCGAGGAGGTAAAGTCGGCCATCGAAGAAAAGTATAGCGACACCTGGGGTGCGCTGAATCAAGACTGCCGAAAGATTCTCGAATCTTGGGGCGACAAAAAAGCCCGCTATGCCGCCGAGGAGTACGTCTACCAGGTGCGCGGCAAAGACATCAAAGTGCCCACGCACACCGAAAGCCTCTCGCACCAACAGATTCCGCGCGTCGCGCTGCCTAAGTACCGTTCGTGGGGCGATATTTTGAAGTGGAGCCTGCGCGAAAACGTGCCCGGCGAGTTCCCGTACACCGCCGGTGTGTTCCCGTTTAAGCGCAAGGGCGAAGACCCCACGCGTATGTTCGCCGGCGAGGGCGACCCAGAGCGTACCAATCGCAGGACATGCCGTTTGCACGACTCAGCACGGCCTTCGATTCAGTGACCCTTTACGGCGAGGACCCCGACCACCGGCCTGACATCTACGGTAAAATCGGTAACTCGGGGGTATCGATTGCGAGTCTGGACGATGCGAAGAAGCTCTACAGCGGCTTCGACTTGTGCGAGAAAACGACATCGGTGTCGATGACCATCAACGGCCCAGCACCCATGCTGCTGGCGTTTTTTATGAATGCCGCCATCGACCAGCAGTGCGAGAAGTACATCCGCGAGAACGGCCTGGAAGATGAGGTGAACCAGAAAATCGACCAGAGTTACAAAGACTATGGCCAACCCCGCCCGACCTACAACGGCGACTTGCCCAAAGGCAACGACGGCCTGGGCCTGATGCTGCTGGGCGTTACGGGCGACCAGGTGCTCCCGGCTGAAACCTACAATGAACTGAAAGCCAAGGCGCTCAGTAGCGTGCGCGGTACGGTGCAGGCGGATATTCTTAAAGAAGACCAGGCGCAAAATACGTGTATCTTCTCCACGGAGTTCGCCCTGCGCATGATGGGCGACATCCAGCAGTATTTCATCGACCACAACGTGCGCAACTTCTACTCGGTGTCGATCTCCGGCTACCACATCGCAGAGGCGGGCGCCAACCCGATTACGCAGCTGGCGTTTACGCTGGCGAACGGCTTTACGTATGTCGAGTACCACCTTTCGCGCGGGATGGACATCAACAAGTTCGCGCCCAACCTGTCGTTCTTCTTCTCGAATGGCATCGACCCCGAATACGCGGTCATCGGTCGCGTCGCGCGTCGCATCTGGGCCAAAGCTATGCGCAACAAATACGGTGCAAATGCCCGTAGCCAGATGCTGAAATACCACATCCAGACCAGCGGTCGCTCGCTGCACGCGCAGGAGATCAGCTTCAACGACATCCGCACGACGCTTCAGGCGCTGTATGCGATCTACGACAACTGTAACTCGCTGCACACCAACGCCTACGATGAGGCGATTACGACACCCACTGAGGAAAGTGTCCGCCGGGCGATGGCCATTCAGCTCATCATCAACCGCGAGCTCGGCCTGGCCAAAAACGAGAACCCGCTGCAGGGCGCATTCATCATCGAAGAGCTCACCGACCTCGTAGAAGAGGCCGTGAACCACGAGTTCGAGCGCATCAACGAGCGCGGTGGTGTGTTGGGCGCGATGGAGCGGATGTATCAGCGCAACAAAATCCAGGAGGAGTCGATGTACTACGAAGGCCTCAAGCACAGCGGCGCGATGCCCGTCATCGGAGTCAACACCTTCCTCGATCCGCAGGGCTCACCGACTATCGAACCCAAGGAGGTTATTCGCGCCGCCACAGAAGAGAAGGAGCGCCAGATCGACAACACCCACGCCCTGCACAGCCGCGACCCTCAGCTCAGCCAGAAGTGGCTGAAAGCGCTGCAGAATGCGGCGGTTAAAAACGAGAACCTCTTCGAGACGATGATGGAATCGGCGAAGTATTGCTCGCTCGGGCAAATCTCGAAGGCGCTGTACGAAGTCGGCGGGCAGTATCGACGGAATATGTAAGACAACAATCAATGGAATACTCAGAAAACATGCGCATTTTTTTCAAAAGCGAGGCGCAAGAAGATAAACTCAAACAATTCATGGTTGAGAACGGTATCGAATGGGAAACCGAGATACCCATCGCTGAAGATGCTGCCACCGATTATGATCTGATGGATCCCGCATTGTTTGAAATCACGCCCGAAGATGTTAAAAACATAGAGCAGGGTATGAAAGAGGCCGCTGAAGGTAAGCGAGTTCCGCTGATTGAAATTGAACATGAGATCGATCAACGCCTGAAAGAGATTGAAGAGGAGTTGAATGCCAGCGAGA
>CAZTEZ010000056.1:5859-11260 GCA_964611815.1 uncultured Bacteroidia bacterium
ACCCACTGCGGCACGTCAGCTGCGTGAGAATCTGGCGTTTGTCAAACGCAAGTTTGGGTTGAGAACCGAACAGCGGGTGCTGATGAACATTAAGCAGAGCTTCCGTAGAATTGAGGCGGCACCTCAAAGTTCACAGCTCGTTTTTCCTGAACTTGGGGTATATCGCGCACTGGTTTATCAGCGTCTGATGTTCTTTTACCGCATTGAAGATGAAATAGTTGTGATAAATGCTGTGAAGAACACCTACCAAAACTTATCTGCAGAAGACGTATCTTAACTGAACATGAAAGCAAAGTACCAAATCCATTTTCAATCAGATGAGCAGCGCGAGGCGTTCGAGGAATTGCTGTTAAGTATGGGCGTCGCGTTTCGCGAAGTAGATAGTTCTGGTGTGGAGGAGCCGGAGACGGACTATCAGACAGTCGACCCGGCCCTGCTGGAGCTGACGCCTCAGGATAAGCTTGAAATCGACCGCGCGATTGAGGCGTTTGAGCGCGGAGAGTACAGCACATGGGATGAAGCGCGAGCCAGGCTCCAGAAGAAAATTTTTGAATGAGGAAAGTCAGATGGACATTCTGATCGCCCCGCAGGCTGAAGCCGATCTGGACAATATTCTTCAGTATGTAAAGTTGGAGTTTGGACTGGCAGCTTCAAGACGGCTTGAATCACGTACAAACGCAGAGATTGAGGGCTTAAAGCAGTGGCCTGAGTTTCACCGTATGGTTTATCCTGACCAAGAGGTGCGCAGGGCGGTCGTCCACCTAAGGGTGGTGATGTTCTACAGATACTATTCGAGCACTAACCAAATACTGGTCACACGCTTTCGAAATACTTATCAGAACTATTCTGCAGAAGACGTATTTTAACTGAACATGAACGCACAGTACCAAATCCAATTTCAGTCTGAGAAACAGCGCGAAGCATTCGAAGAGTTGCTGATGAGCATGGGCGTGGCCTTTCGCGAGGTAAAGAGCTCTGGTGTGGAGGAGCCAGAAGCGGATTACCAGACAGTCGACCCTGCGCTACTGGAGATGACGGCAGCGGACTGGGAAAATATACGTTTAGGGGATGCGGACATTGAGGCTGGCAGAACTGTACCCTGGGTGAAAGTGAAGCAGTACCTTGAAGCGAATATTCAGCGCCTGACTGAAAGCCAGGATGCAACTTGAGTTTACGGATCGTGCAGAGCGTCAATTGGCCGATACATTGGAGTATATAGAGACCTCATTTGGAGAGAAGGTGGCGCTTGATTTGTCTGTTGCGCTTTACCATTTGCTCTCTAAACTGCAAGACTGGCCTGAGTTGGGTCGTCGTGTGGAAAAGGATTCAAACTTACGTAGACTCGTTTTTCGGAAGCGCATGTTGATATTCTACCGCGTCTTCGACACAAAAATCATAGTAAAGGCTATCAAGACGAGTTACCAAAACTATTCCCAAGAAGACGTATCTTAATTGATCATGAAAGCACAGTATCAAATCAAATTTCAATCAGAGGAGCAACGCGAGGCGTTCGAGGAGCTTCTGATGAGCATGGGCGTGGCGTTTCGCGAGGTGGAGAGCTCTGGTGTGGAGGAGCCGGAGACGGACTACCAGACGGTCGACCCAAGCCTATTGGAGCTGACAGAGCAGGACAAGCTCGCAATCGACCGCGCGATAGAGGCGTTCGAGCGGGGAGAGTACGTTGATGGGTCTGACGTGCTAAAGCGCCTAGAGGACCGGATAGTCCGATTAAAAAATGGGTTATAAAGTAGTTCTTGCACCTGATGCTGATCGAGACTTGAACCAGTTGCTTGACTATCTAGAAGTTGAGTTTGGAGAACGTACTGCCATTCGTTTTGCTGAAAAATTCAGAATTTTTTTGCTACTTCAAGAGCGTTGGCCAGATACCTACCCTGTCGTTTACAAGAAGCTAGAGATCAGACGTGCAGTAATCCATAAACGAGTCTTGGCCTTCTATCAAATTTCAGATGCAGAGCAACTGGTTCGAGTTGCCAGGGTCAGATCAACATGGCAAGAAACGAGTTTGGAAGACCTGCGATGATAGAAACTTATAACAATAGAATGAAAGCACAGTACCAAATCCAATTTCAGTCCGAAGAGCAGCGAGAGGCATTCAAAGAGCTGCTGATGAGCATGGGCGTGGCGTTTCGCGAAGTAGTGGGTGCTGGGGTGGAGGAGCCCGAGGGCGAGTACCGCACAGCGCCAGAAGATACGTCGGAATTCAGGGCGTATTGCCTACGAGAAATCCAGCTCGGTATCGAAGATGTCGAGGCAGGCCGTGTGGTGCCATGGGAAGATGTCGAAAGATGGATCAATCAGAAACTGGAGGAGTACGAGCAGGTTGAAGAAGATGTTTGAAGTCGTATTTTCAAAACGCGCTAAACTCCAGCTGAAGCAAATCACAGCTTATGTGGAGCAAAAATTCGGGAAGAAAACGGCAAAAAGGACTCTATCTTTAATTAAAGAATTCGAGCAAAGGGTTAGCATTTACCCAGAAATTCACCCGGTGTTTGATCAGACAACACAAACCAGACGAGCCGTGCTCAAAGGCCGCATGCTCGCGTTTTATCAGGTACACGAGACCCAGATCATCGTGACGGCGCTGCTGACGAGCTATCAAGATTACAGTGGCGAGGATGTCAGTTGAATTTCTCGCCTCATCATCCGCAGACAGTTGTGTTTCGCGCTGCGCTGCCGTACTTTAACGCCAGTCCCCGCGTTGTGTCTGCACAACTTGAAAACCCGCCTGATCATACTCTTACTCAGTTTGCTGCCCGCGCTTGGCGTGGCGCAGAAGGTGGGGCTTGTGCTCAGTGGTGGGGGCGCGTTGGGCATGGCGCACATCGGTGCGATCCGCGCGCTAGAAGAAAACGGCATCCCCATTGACTGCATCACCGGCACCTCGGCAGGGGCGCTGGTCGGCGGTTTTTACGCAGCGGGCTACTCCCCAGACCAAATATACCGGCTGCTTCTGGAGCAAGGCAACAGCTGGCTCGCACCAGGATTAAGCGTCGAGGAAGAGTTCTACTACAAAAAAGGCGACCCCGACGGCACATTCATCAACGTGCCCATCAATTTCCGAGAGGAAGGCCTTAAGCCGCCCAGCAGTCTGATTTCGGATGCAGAGATCAACATCAACCTTGCCAAGCACCTGAGCCACGCCAGTGCCATTGCCAACAATGACTTCGACAGCCTGTTTGTGCCCTTCCGTTGCGTGACGGCCGATATCCTCGAGCGCCGGACGATCATCATGGAGGAAGGCTCGCTGCCCTTCGCCATCCGCGGGTCGATGGCTGTGCCCGTGTTTTTTCCGCCGGCCAAGCACGAAGAGCACCCGAACCTGTTCGATGGGGGCATCTATGATAACTTTCCGGTGGGGCCCATGGAAGACATCTTTGAGCCGGATATCATTCTGGGCATTGATGTCACGCTCGGGCGAAGTGATGCCGATGCGCGCAAGCGCTACGAGACCAACTTTTTCCGGCAGGTCATCTCACATAATATCGACTCCGAAAGTTGGCGCAAGATGCCCAACACGGGCATTTTTATTGCCCCGGACTTGGGCGGGATGTCCAGCATGGATTTCCAGCCGAGCAAGCTGCTTTTTGCTGTGGAGCAGGGCTACCGAGCCACCATGGCCTGCATGGAAGACATCAAGAAAGTCATCGAGCGCCGCATTCCTGCAGATAGTATGGATGCGCAGCGCGAACGCTTCCGAAAGCATCCGCCCATTGTGATCGGCGAAATCAAGATCAACGACGAAATCAAACGCACCGAGCAGATTTTCGTGCGTAACCTCATGGGCATTCAGCCCGGTGATACGATAACGCCGGCTCAACTGCGTGAGGCGTATACCCGATTGCGTGGCGTGGGCAACTACATGGGCACCTTCCCGGAGTTACTTTGGGATGAAGCGCGCGGCAATTACACGCTGCGGCTGTATCTGAAAAAATCGACGCGACTGGAGCTGAACCTTGGCGGGGCGTTTTTCACACCCACCGACCACCAGCTGGAACTGAAAGCTGCGCTGCACACCAATCAGATTCTGGGCTTCAAAGGTGAAGTCGATTTGGTGCGGGGCTCCTACTTGAACCATCTGGGTGGGGGCGGTAGTATTTACTTCCCGACCAAGCGCCCGTTGATGCTGGAAGTGGATGCGGGCATCACCCAGCGCGATTATCAACTGAACACCTTCAATGTGTTTGCGCGTGAGAACCGAGCGGGCGTCAACAATGAAACTTACTATCTGCGGCCACGCATTAGCCTGCCACTCAAAGGGCGCTCTCGCCTAATGCTGGGCTATGCGCGGATGTATCTGCAGGATTGGTACTATCTGGAACCGACTTTTAACGACAACGATGAGCCCGACCAGACGACCTTCCTCGGCAACCAGATTAATCTGGAGTACGCTCGCAGCTCGCTCAATAAAAAAGTGTACCCAACCGAAGGCGGGCTGGTCGAGTTTCGGGCGAACTACAACTGGGGTGATGAAGACTTCAACCCGCGCAACCCGAAGAACCTGCGCCCAACCGGCAGCCACACCTGGGGCCAGACGCATTTGCGTTTGCAGCGCTACCTGACGCTCTCGGCCAACTTGCGCACAGGGCTGGGGCTCACCAGCGCCTTCAGCACCCTGACGCCCATGGCCACCGATACGGCCTCGCTGCTCTACTCGCCCAAGTTTCAGCCACTGAGCGACTCCCCGATCCTGTTCTTGCCGCAGTTGTATTCCAAGCTGTTCGTCGGTCTCAGTAACCAGTGGAGCTATCGCCTATCAAAACGCATCTTCGCGCGCATGGAGCTGCACTACATGCAAGATTTCTCCGAACTGGAGCGCGATGCGGAAGGCGAGGTGCAGCAAGTGTTCGATTTCACGTGGCAAAACCGGGCCATCGCTGGCATGGCGGGTATCATTTATGACTCGCGCGTGGGGCCAATCGGCGCGTTTGCGCACTACTATGAAAACGGCGACAACAGTTTCCGCTTTCTGATGCACATCGGGTACATGATTTTCCGCCGCCATCCGTTGCATTAATGGTGCTTTTTGTGCAAAAACCAGGGATGCTATGCAAGCTGGCAAACGCATTGCTTTGCAGCCCTTGAGGCGTGTTGTCAAAAGTTTTGTTTAATTTTCGGGTAAATTTTTTGCGATGAAACTGTTTCGACTGCTCCTGCTGCTCAGCCTTTCGGCGATTATCCTGTCTGCCTGCGAAGACGACGACAACGGCACACCCCTGCGTCCCGATCGCGAAGACGCCTTCCTGCGGGTCGTGAACGCCTCTGACACCTATGCAGAGGTCGATTTTTACACCGACTACCTGAGCGAAGAAAGCCCGCTCGCGCTTGGCTTGCAGTTCACTGAAGCCTGGCCGCCCGCGAGTTACCTCACCATTGAAGCCAT
>CAZTEZ010000056.1:11270-13292 GCA_964611815.1 uncultured Bacteroidia bacterium
TCCGGTGAAAACACCGTCGTTCGTGAAATCATGGCGCGCCTGCTGACCGTCACCGGTGCCAACGATACGGCGACCATTCCGCTCGTGTACGAAAATGTTGAAGGCATCGACGAAGAAAACCCGTTCGAACTGGAGCTGCCGGCCGATGAGCGCACGACGGTCTACCTCTACGACAGCCTGAACTTGCAGCGCTATTATCAGACCATCGACCCGGTGGTCGCATACGATGGTGTCGATAGTCTCAACTCGCAAGTGCGCTTCGTGAACCTGAGCCCAGTAGACACGGTGGCGCTTTTTGCTGCCGACACGGTTTTCTCGGACACGACTGCGCTGAACCCATTGTCCCACCGCGATGGCTACGCTCAATTTTACGCTGCTGATAGCAACCAACCCGACCTCGCGACCACACGCAGCTTCACCCTGCGCCGCGCAAGCGGTGGCACGGTAGCCACACTGACGATCGACGTTGAGCCCCAGCGCTCTTACGTGATTGTTAATACCCAAAACGGTGCGTTCTTCTACCGCGTTCGCGAGGCCGAATAAACGTTTCATACACGGCCACGCCGTATTCTTAATCAACGCTGCAGATGGTGGTTATGCACACTGCAGCCCCCAATAACGCCCGGCTCTGTCGGGCGTTTTTGCATTGAGGGGGCCATTTAAGCCTATTTTTTTCAGACTCTTGTACGTACAGGACTCTCCTGCACACCCACCGCTATGCAAATCGCGATCGTCGGTTCTGGCTCTGGCAGCAACGCTGCCGCCATCTGCGCCCACTTCTCGGAAGTGGAAGCGCACGACGTCGCGCTCGTGCTGAGCAACAAAAAGGGTGCTGGCATACTCGAGAAAGCCCAGGCAGCGGGGGTGCCGAGCATGCTTATCGAACGTGAGCACATTGATGACGGCGACTATTGGCTGCGGGTGCTCGATGGCTATGAAATTGACCTGATCGCACTTGCGGGCTACATCCGAAAAGTGCCCAAAGCAGTCGTGGCGGCCTACAGCGGGCGGATGCTCAACACCCATCCGGCACTGCTACCCAAACATGGCGGGCAAGGCATGTACGGCATCAACGTGCACCGCGCGGTGCTGCTGGCACAAGAGCGCGAGAGCGGGATGACGATTCATTTGGTAACCGAGGAGTACGACGAAGGGGAGGTCGTTTTTCAACAAAAAATTGAAGTGCAACCCAACTGGACGGCAGAGCAATTACAAGAGGAAATTAAAGCCCTGGAACACACGCATTATCCGCGTGTGATTGAGGAGTTCTGCGAGCGTTTATCGCGTAAAAGGCCGTAGCTTTGTGGACAAACTGTGAATAATGGCAGCCGAATTTCAAATACGCAACGCACTCATTTCCGTCTTCGATAAAGATGGCCTATCGCCCGTGCTCGAGCAGCTCGTTGATGGCGGCACCACGCTGTATGCCAGTGGTGGCACGTCCAAATTCATCGAAGGGGAAGGCCATGCGGTGCAGCACGTGGAAAACCTCACCGGCTACCCGAGCATCCTCGGCGGGCGCGTGAAAACGCTGCACCCGAAGGTCTTCGGGGGCATCCTCGCCCGTAGCGACAACGCCGACGACCGGGCGCAACTCAACGAACACAGCATCCCGACCTTCGATCTGGTCATTGTCGATCTGTACCCCTTCGAGCACACCGTTGCGGACGACAGAGCAACGGACAGCGACATCATCGAGAAGATCGACATCGGTGGCATCGCACTCATTCGGGCCGCCGCCAAGAACTTTCGCCACTGCCTGTGCGTGCCTGGCGCTGAATACTACCCCGAACTACTGGAGCTGCTCGCCCAAGGCAGCAGCATCAGCGAGGCCGACCGCCGACGCTTTGCGGGCTATGCGTTCAAGCGCTCGGCCGCCTACGACACGGCCATTCGCGACTGGACGACCCAAGGCACCGATACCACCGTGCTGCGCTATGGCGAAAACCCCCAGCAGCGCGCCCATTTTGCCGGCCGGCTCGACGACTGCTTCCAGCGGCTCAACGGCAAGCCGCTGAGCTA
>CAZTEZ010000057.1:0-13223 GCA_964611815.1 uncultured Bacteroidia bacterium
GCCTGCCCTGCGACCGCTTTGTTTTCGAGGGCTTTTTGCCCACGAAGAAGGGCCGCAAAACGCGCCTCGAATCCCTCGCCGATGAGCCTCGAACACTCGTGTTTTACGAATCGCCCTTTCGGTTAGCGAAAACGCTGCGTAATTTGGACGAACACCTCGGGGAGCGCCCCGCTTGTGTGGCCCGCGAAATCAGCAAGCTGCACGAAGAATTCCGGCGCGGCACGCTCACCGAATTGGCAGAGCACTATGAAGCAAACCCTCCAAAAGGCGAATGCGTGGTTGTGGTCGGCGGCCGGGCGTAGGCCCTGGCTGCTGGCGATTTTGAGCGGCGTTATCCTCGCGCTGGCCTTCCCGCCTCTGCCGCTGGCACCGCTGATCTACATCGGCTTTGTGCCGCTGCTCATCGCGCTCGAATCGCAGACGACGCTCGCGAAAGTCAGCCGCTGGAAGCGCTACTGGCGGACGTTCAAGTTCAGCTATGTCGCGTTTATCATCTGGAACCTGGGGGTCACTTACTGGCTGCTAAACACTGGGCACGGTCTCGAAAACGCCGACAAGCGCTTCCTCGCGAAAATCGGTGGCATGATGGCCATCCTGCTCAACCCAATTTTGATGAGCTTGCCCATCCTGGCCTATACTTTCTTCCGCAAGCGCCTGAAGCGCGGCTGGGCGGTGGTGCTGCTCGTGGAGTTCTGGACACTCTTTGAAGTCATCCACCTGCACTGGGAGCTCACCTGGAGCTGGGTGAACGTCGGCCACGCGTTCGCAATGTTCCCGTTCTGGGTGCAGTACTACGAATTCACGGGCATACTCGGTGGCACGGCGCTTGTGCTGGGCGTCAACGGCTGTGTGATGATCCTCGCGGCGCGCAGCTTCCGTGAAAAGCCCATCAGCAAAAAGCAGCTGTATACGCCACTGGGGCTGCTGCTGTTTCCGGTACTGTTCATCCCGCTCTACTTTGTGCAGCACATCCCCGACGACGCGCCGACCAAGCGCGTGCGGATCCTGCAGCCCAACATTGACCCCTACGCGAAGTTTTCGACCAGTAAACGCGAGCAGGTCGCGCAGTTCGTCGACATGGCCAGAAGCAAACCGGTGGAGGACATCGACCTCGTTATCTTCCCGGAAACGGCCATTCCGTTCTTGTTGCAAGAGGGCACGTTCTTTCGCCAACCCAACCTGCAAGCGCTCTACGGGCTGACGACACAGGGGCCCGAGGTGCTCAGCGGCATCATGTCGCTGCGGTTTTTTCAGCCGGGCGATTCCATTCCCGTCAGCGCCGAATGCCGGGGCAACCGCAGTTGGGAGAGCTGGAACGCGGCGACGCTCTTCGGCCCGGGGCTGAAAGAGCAGGTGTACCAGAAAGGCAAGCTCGTGCCCTTTAGCGAGCGCGTGCCGTACATGGAAACGCTGGAGGCGCTCAAGGAATACGAAATCGACCTCGGCGGGGGGTTCGGCAGCTGGGGCTTGCCCGATTCACTGCACCTGCTCTACACCCGCGACGGCACGGGCATTCTGCCGGCCATTTGTTATGAGTCGATTTTCGGGGCATACATCGCCAAACTCGCGCGCAACCCGCAGGGCAAACCAGCGGGCTTCATCATCGTGATCACCAACGACGGCTGGTGGAAGCAATCGAGCGGCTACCTGCAGCACTCGGCCTACGCACGTCTGCGGGCTATCGAAACGCGTCGCTGGGTGGCGCGCTCGGCCAACACCGGCGAGAGCAGCTTCATCGGCCCCAACGGGGCGATGCACCAGGCAACGGGCTGGTGGGAGCCGGCGGTCATCGACCGAGAGATTCCGCTCTCAAGCGAGGTGACCGTCTACATGCGCCACGGCGACTGGCTGGGCAAACTGGCGGGGATTGTGGCGCTGCTGTCGGTCATCGCACTGCTGTGGGGCGGGCCGTTCGGCAGGAGTGAGCGGGAGGAGTGAGCGACCGGCTTTAAGTGAGCGGCTGGTTCGTCCAGTCTTCGGCGGCACAGCGGATGGTTAAAACCTCTACAATTGCTTCTTCTTCAATAATTCTGTAAAACAAAAGCGTTTTTCGGTTAATCAAGGCTTTACGAAGCAGCCCTGTTGGTCGATGAACTGGCGTGCCTAAAAACGGTTGTTCATGCAAACGGTCTAGCACTGCAATGACTTGCTGTTCAAACTCAGCCGCAGCCCGTTCAGAGCGATTCTGCTCCATCCACACAATCTGATTCCACAAATCGCGCTCGGCAATCGGCCCCAACTGGACATTATACGCCATATCACCCTTGTTGACGCTTCCTTTCCGCCCGCCGCTGCAGGATCTCCGCTTTCACCTCCGCCCACGGCCGACCCTTTTCTCCGCGTGCACTTGCTGCAAGCGCTTCATCAATGGCGTGTGCAGTGGCAGGATCCAATTCCTCAATCGGCTCCTCCTTCACCTCAGCGCCGAGGGCTTCCAGTTGCGCGCGCAGCTCGTCGGTCATGGCGCTTTCGTCGATGGTCAGGATGTAATGCTTGATGGCCATGCTTTAAGTTATAGGTTTTTCCCGAGAAAAGGGCCGCTCAGAATTCGCTACCTTCAAGCCATCATGTTATCCAGTTGGCTAGAAACCCGCCGCCTCACCCCCCGCGAGTTGGTGCTACTCAAGAGCGTCTTTGGCGGCGCCATCGACTACGCGCCCGTGCGTTTGCAGAAGGGCGGGCTACTCACGATGCGTGGGCAGGCGGTGGCGTGGGCGAACCGCGTGCGCTTCCCGGCCGAACGCTTTCGGCAGGATTTCACGACCGGCACGCTGGGCGATGCCGTGTGGCTGGTGCACGAGCTGGCGCATGTCTGGCAGTGGCAAACCCTCGACGGCTACCACCCCTTAAAAGCTGCCCGCGAGCACCTCACGGGCACCGACCCCTACGCTTACACACTGGACCCCACCCGCGCGCTACTCGACTACGGCTGGGAGCAGCAGGCCAAGCTCATCGAAGACTGGACGCGCCGCTGCATCCAGGGCGACGATGCTGAACAGCTCGCGCAATACGAGCGCGTCATCCGCACGGCCATCCCCGCGCCCGATTGGGCACCGCCAGCTGAGGCCTGGGCGAGTATTCGCGAGGAGAATATGGCGTGAAGGTGTATCCCTTATTGCTGCAAATCCTAACGCCGCCAGGTGTCGTCTCGAGCGGAGCTTGCGGAGTCGAGAGACCCGAGCAAGCTGAATTTACTTTAGCGTGTACTATCCGCTCAAGTCTCTCCATCCATTTGGCTTCGCTCAGGACAGGCGAGGTTGAGAGACAGCTCCCTTGAAGCCCATTAAAATAGCGGCTAAGCCCCAAACGTCATCACATCTTCGATGATTTTGCGCACCAGCTCGCCCATCAAGCTGTACGCCTGGTACATCGCGAAGCCCAGGAACGTGAAGCCGATGCCGCGCGTGAGGTACACACGGGTGCGGTAGCTCATGCGTTTGTTGCCCTTCGACGAAAAGAACGCGATGATGCTGCCTGTCAGCAGCGTGCCGCCGCCTACGCCCAGGGTGTACATCGCCTCTTCGGCGATGCCGTCGTAGAGCATGTTGGCGGCCTTGAGATAAGCCGAGACCGCCAGCCAGAACGCGAGCAGCACCGGGTTAAGCAGGTTCAGACTGGCGCCCACAAATATGCCTGAACCACCTTTCTTTTTCGTCTCCTCCTCAAAGCCTTTAATGTGAATCTTCGGGCGTGGCACTTTCTTTCGCAGGTTGACGATGCCAAGGATGAACAACAGCGGAATGCTCCCGATTTTGAAGTACAAAAACACCTTTTCTTCCTGCTCTGGCGACGCGAATAGCAGGTTGGTGCCGAACACCGCCAAGCCGCACCACAGCATTTCGGTAATACTAGAGCCCACCGCAACCAGGAAACCATGTTTTAGACCCTTATTAATGCTACGCTGCACAACCTCCAGATTCACCGGGCCCAGGGGCAGTGTGGCAAGCATGGCCGCCACCAAACCGACGAAAAAGTTAATCGCGAAGAACATCTCAGCAGCTGCTTTCAGGTTGGTTTACACGTCGATGCCATAAACGGCCTTCACCTTTTTCTTGATATAGTCGAGGAAGTATTTCACGTTCAACGGCTCGCCCGTTACGCGCTTGCAGAGGTCTTCGCTGTTGAAGAGTTTGCCGTAGTGGAAGATGTGCTTGTCGAGCCAGGTCTTGATGTCCGCGAAATCGCCACTGGCAATTTTCGTGTTGTAATCCTTCACTTCCTGGCGCATGTAGTGCTCGAACTGCGCCGCATAGAAACTGCCGAGCGAGTAGGTCGGGAAGTAGCCCACAGCACCGATGGACCAGTGCACGTCTTGCAGCGCGCCCTGCCCCACGTGCGGGACATCCAGCCCGAGGTACTCCTTCACAAGGCCCTTCCAGGCTTCCGGCAAGTCTTTCACTTTCAGCTTACCAGCGAAGACATCGCGCTCCAACTCATAGCGAATAATGACGTGGAAGTGGTACGTCAGCTCGTCGGCCGCAATGCGGATGAAGCTCGGCTGAATGAGGTTCACGGCCTTGTGTAGCTGCTTCTCGTTGATGCCGTTGAAGGTCGTCGGGAAGTGCGTTTGCAGTTGCGGCAACAGCTGGCTCATGAAGGCCTCGCTGCGGCAGATGTTGTTCTCCCAAATGCGGCTCTGCGATTCGTGGATGCTCAGCGAGCATGAATTGCCCGCCGGCAGCCCGTACTGGTCGGTGCGCAGACCGAGCTCATACAGCGCGTGGCCGAACTCATGGATGGTGCTGAAGATCATCATCTGGATGTCCTCAGCATCGATGCGGGTGGTGATGCGCACGTCTTCGGGCGCGGTGCCCGTGGTGAAGGGGTGGGTGCTGAGATCGCAACGCGCGTGCGCCTCGGGGTAGCCCAACAGCTTCAGCAAGTCGGTGTTGAGCTTGGCCTGCTGATCGGTGTCGTGGTGTTTGCGCAAGAAGCTGTCGTCCACTTGCGTGGCCTCGCTCACCTGCTGCACGAGCTTTTTCAGGGTGGGCTTCAAATCACCGAACCACTTGTCCAGTCGCTTCACACTGGAGCCGGGGTCGTATTCTTCGAGGTGCGCATCGTAGGGGTGGTCGTCGTAGCCGAAGTACTCGCCCTCGCGGCGCTTCAGATCGAATACTTCCTCGAGGATGGGCGCAAAGATGTCCCAGTCCTTCGCCTTCTTGGCTTTTTCCCAGGTGTGTTGCGATTGCGAGAGCAGGCGTGCTTTTTCGGCGACAAAGCTCCCGGGCAGCGCGTTCTTTCGCTTCAAATCGTGGTACGCCTGCTCCACGTTCAGGCGTTCGAGATCGTCGTGGATGCCCATTTCGACCAGCTGCTCGGCAAGGGGCAGCGCCTCCTGCATCAGAATCGTGTGGTGCAACTCGGCGAGTGTGCCCAGCTGACTGGCGCGACGACCGGCAGCGCCGTGCGGCATGTGAATCTCCTGATCCCAGTTCATCAGCGAGGCGGCGCCACTCACATCGGCGGCTTTGGCCATGGCTTGCTGGAAAGATTGAAAGAGCGAATCGAAATCGGGCATTGTGTGAGGGTTCTAGCGTTCGAGTAGGTAGCGTTTGAGCTTGAGGAGTGTGCTGTGTCAGGGTTACTTTCGGGGTTTGCCACTGGCCCAACTGAGGGCCGCCACAATCAGCAGCGCCCAGCCGATAATGAGCAGCACCCCGCCGATTGGTGTCAGGATGCCGACAGATCCGATGCCGGCGAAGGTTTTCAGGTAGATCGGCACGCTGAACAGCACTGTGCCAACGAACCAGAGGTAGGGAATGATCCGAAAGAGCTTGCTGCGCAGTTTGCCACCCAGCGCCGCGAGGATGAGCAGCCCCAGCGCGTGGTACATCTGGTAGCGCGCGGCGGTGTCGTAGCTGCGGATGGTCGCCAGCTCGTAAGTGGCGTGCATGTCATGGGTCAGCGAGGCCCCAATGAGCACGACGCTCAGGCCCAGAATGGCGCCGCCCACGGCGGCAAATCGTTCAGCACGCATCATCTAAAGCTTATCGAGGCAAGGGACAATTTCGGTTGCCCAAAGGTAAACACTATTCCCGCCCTTTTAAAGCCCGTGTCACGGGCAAGGGTAGTTGGCCAGGACGGCGTGGCGTGCCTGGAGAACGAACACTTTGGCTCACCTGCTCGCGGGGCCTGCTTCAAACCCGTTGCCATTCAAAGATAGCCACAGCTCATTCCCCCTCTTCACGCCGGGGGTAGGCCAGGTTGGCGTTGAAGGCTTGCAGGCGCACAATGACGGGGTTGCCACCCGAGCGGTGTTTGTCCAGCGGCGACAGATCGAAATAGAGCTCGCCTGCGCGCTGCTCACCTGTGCAGGGGTCGTCGGTGTTGTGCACGAGGCGGAGGGTGGCGATCGGTGGCATGCTCTTTTTCACCCGGCCGTCCCACAACAGCGTGAAAGCGGGCTGGCCGTTGGGGCAATCCCAGCGCGTCTCGACGGTAAGCACCAGCTGGCCCTCCGCGTTTACGGTGGCCTCCAGCGGCTTGAAGCCGCCCGACATCTCGGTGCGGATGCGCTCGGCATCGGTCACCAGCGGGCGCACGACACGGCCATCTGTCTCGCTCATAGATTTGTTTTTGCAGCTGGCCAAGCTGAGTAAAAGAAGCGGCAATAGTACGAGGCGGGTGTTCATCTGCAGAAGTTGAAGTCGGTATACCCTTAACGCTCGATCACCAGTTGGCGTGTGCTGCGCTGGCCATTCGCAACGACCTCCAGCACGTACACCCCGGTGGCCAGGGCGTCTACGGGCACCACGGCATCGCCCCGTTGCAAACGCGCCTGGGCTACCCGACGACCACGCATATCGAAGAGCGAAACGCTACCATCGGTGTCAATCGCATTGGGCAGGCGCACACTGACGAACTCGCTGGCGGGGTTGGGCCAAATTTCGAGCGCCGTTGCTTGCAAGTCCGCCCGGCTGGTGGAGGTGGTGTCGTAGGGATCGTAGCCGTCGATGAACGTATCGCCGGTGTTGTCGGGGTCGAGCCAGGGCTTGAGCTGGCGGTCAATGGCCGTGCCGTTGCTCTCCCAGTGGTACGAGAACTTGCCGTAGCTATCGGGTGCGTTGGGGGTGTCGCAAAATGAACCACCACCCGTCAGCGTGCCGACAATGCGCCCAAAAGAATCGAAGAGCGGCGAGCCCGAAGAGCCGCCTTCTGTCACGCCATAGCCATTAGAAGTTGGTGACCAGCGCACGTTCCAGTGTGTGTTTTGCGTGGTGCCGCCCCAGGTATCGGAGAGCAGGTTGAAGTTGTAGGTGCTGATTTTCTTAATATCGCCAGCCGGGTGGTGGATACCCACCCCGCTGAAAGACGCCACGTCGTTGGCGTCCCAACCAGCGTAGTACGTGTTGTAGGCCTCCGGCGGCACGCCCAGCAGCTCCAGCAGCGCCAGATCTGAACCCGTATCGCCACCGCCATCATCACTGCGAGCGATCAGCACCGAACCCACGATCGACTGGTCGTCGAGACCGGCACCACTGGCGGGGTTCTCGCAGCTGTCGGCTTCAAAGTTGAAGACGAACTGCCACTGCGCAAGTTCGGCCGGTGAGGCAAAGCCACCGAAGAAGCCTGCGCCACAGTGTTCGGCGGTGAGGAAGTAGGGCGTGTTCGAGAGCGAAGTATTGCCCACCAGCGCGCCGGTGCAGCCGCTATCGCCAAACAGACCGGGAATCACGATGAGCGCCACCGAGCGTTGCTGCTCGCGGTAGTTGTTGCCCTCGCTGCAATTGGCGTTCACCTGGCAGGTGTCCGAACTGCCGAAATCGCGCCGCTGTTTGCCCCCGCGCCAGTTGCGGTAGGCGTGGCCGATGCGGTCGATGTGCAGCGCGCTTTGACCGATGACTGCGGCGGGCTCCTGCACTTCCAGAATGAGTTCGTGGCCGGTGATGTAGCTGATGGCAAACTTGCGCAGCTCGCGGTTGTTGGCGCTGGTGAACGCCCCGCGCACATGCCGCCCGTCGGGGATGTAAGCAAACACGCGCACACCTGGCGCCAGGTGGAAGTGGTTGAAATAGATGGCTATGGCCCGCGCCCCAACCGATTCAACATGAACGCGCGAGAGTCGGCTGCCATCTGAGAGGGTCTGGTGCGGCATGGTTTCGAGACGCAAATCGACTTCGCGGTGAACACCAAAGCGCGGCGGGCGACCGGCCGCCTCAAACTGCGTGTCTTCCTCGGCCAGCGTCTGGCGGTCAACCGGGGGTAAGATCAGGCGTGCCGGGGCCTCCATCATCGCTTTTTGCAGACCTACGGGCTGCCCGCCGGCGCTGATTTGCGCGTACAGTGGCGAAGCCAGTGAAAACCCAAGGAGTAGAACAACAGACAGAAAAAGGTAGTCAAAAGAGCGCATAACGGTATCATTCAGATTTGAAAGTCGGTTTAAGTTAACAGATTCTGGTTTCACTGCCTTTGCAAGGATTGCATTTTCAGAGTATAAGCGCTTTGCGTGCTTCAAGCGAGAGCGGCAGCATTCTTCTGACCATCAACTCGGTCTAAGTGCCAGACCGAGTGTTTCAAAACCATCTGCTGAATCATACTCGTAAAAACACTCACAAGCGTAGAGCAATTCACTCAATCGAGGCCAAGCTTGGTTGCCATTCTGCCTATAAAAGCGCTGGCATAGCGCCGAATTGCATCGACATTCGGAAATTTATTTTCAGGATAACAGGATTCGCATTATCTTGATGCATGCACTTATGCTAGCTAGTTATGAAGCACTTCTCCTCCCTATCTCCTCTTCTTGTATTGCTGCTGTGCCTCGTTTTGGGGTCAGCAACACACGCGCAGAATGTCGGTATCGGTACCGCGGTGCCAGCAAGTAAACTCCACGTGGTAAGCCCTACTATTCCTTTCGGTTTCCCAATGCAAGTTGAGGTGGCCGGCACCCGCAGGTTGGCACTGTACAACAATGGCGCGTTGGCACTCGTGAACAACCCCTCGCCGTTTGCACCCGTTAATCCTAACAGCCTATGGATCAGCGGTAATGTCAGCATCGGCAACAACAACCCGACGCAAATGCTGGATGTCTCTGGCCAAATCCGTTTGCGCGAGGGCAACCCGGCTGCCGGTCGGGTGCTCACCAGCATCGATGCCAACGGTAACGCCGAGTGGCAGGACGCTTCTGCCGTTCCGGATGTACGAAATGGCATTAACACAGATAACGCCGATTTCGTGGAATTGGGTGGCACGCTCATTCGCGATACTGAGATTGACCAAGATGGCAACGGGATGGCCTTTACAAACGGTAACGTGGGGATTGGGGCGGCAAACACCGGAGGTAAATTAAACATTGTACAAATATCTACCGGAGGGGTGCTTCAGTTCAACACAACTGGTAATGGCCGTTATCTCGTATTCGGTGGAGACGACAACGCCGGTGAAGTGCGTAGCTGGATAGCGCCTGCTTTTAGCGGGACATTTGATTTCTCAAAAGAACATGGATTTGACCCTACTATCAACGGAACTGCCGGTGCTTGGTATTTTGAGCAAGACGTTGTGATGGCAAATGTTGGTGGCAACGTGGGCATTGGTACCACTGCGCCCACCAATGCCAAGTTGCAAGTGGCGTTTGACCATAGCGGAGCTGGTAACTTCGCTGGTATCGAGAACGTATCGACCAGAACCGATGGTTCTCTATCGGTCGTGGCCAGTTCGCGACTGGGTCGCGTTGGCGACGGTTCTCAAATTGCGGTTCAGGGCGAAATGCTTCTGACAGAAACTACGGCACCTCAATTCACCGGTGCATTTGGTATCGGCGGCTCGCTGGGACATCCCCTAGGTGGTACGATTCAAATGAATGGCTTAGACGCTCGCGCTGCAGCCGTCTCTGGTACACTTCCCAATAACTTCAGTGTGAATGTCACCGAACGTCAAGCCGTGTCAGCTGTATTTGGTTTAACGGGGATGCACAATAGTGGCGGTGGTACTGTAGCCGGCGGCGGGCGGATCTACGCTGGCTTATTCCAGGGCAATGGTCGTCTCCTGGGCTTACGTGGCGAAAACTCCGCTTTCATGGAATTCTTGCCAGATGCCCAACAACGAGACTACCGCACGGCTGTGATTGGTTTTTACAATGCTGCTGCCAATGGGGGTAACAATGGTGGCTCGGTTGGTTCAGCAACCAGTTATTTCAGTATCGAAGCCAATATCCCCGGACTTGGCGATGATGACACCGAAGACGATGATATCGTGATGCAGTTCCGCACCGAGGCCGGACGTGTGGGCATCGGGGAAGACAACCCGGATGCCAAGCTACACGTTACGTCCCCGTCTGGCCCGGCAACTCAGGTGTTTACGCAGTCCATTACCGCAGCAGGTGGCACCGCCACTACCACGATTAATCCGCCAGCCGGTGCTTCATCCGTGACTTTGGATGTTCGTATACGAGGTGATTTTGATGCTGGCCTTGGCACCGAAGAAGTCGAATTGAGCATAGACGGCACACCAATTGGCACTTTCTCTGACAACCAAGACAATTGTAATTACTCAAACGTAGCAACCGGCCTCGACGTAACGGCACAAGTGCTCGGTGGCGGCCCTGTTGACCTGTTTTCAGATGTCACCCCTGATGTGAACTTTGACTATTGCGCCGGTGGCGTAGTTGCACAGATCGAATGGACGCTCAACTACACCTATGCCCCGGCTTTGATTGCAGAAGGCGATGCCCAAAAAACCGGTGGCGGCAACTGGGATGTGATCTCTGACCGCCGAGTGAAAGACAACATCCAGCCTTACACCGACGGCCTGGATATGATCCTGGGCATCAACCCCAAGACCTTCCGCTACACCGGCGAGGGCGGGATCCCCAAGTCGAATCGCGATGAAGTGGGTATCATCGCCCAGGAACTGCAGCAAGTGGCGCCCTATATGGTCACGCCTTTCACGCACACCGACGACAACGGCGAGACGACGACGTACTTCAAAACCAACACCTCGGCGCTGGATTTCGCGTTCGTGAATGCCTTCAAAGAACTCACCCGCCGCAACAGCGATTTGAAAGCCCGCGTTGATGCGCTGGAAGCGGAGAAGCAAAGCCTGAAAGCTACTATCGATAATCAAGGGGCCCGTCTCAAACGCCTCGAGCGCATGATGGGCGAGTGCGCCGAGCGCTAAGCTCAGAACAGCAACAAACGGTATCAACACACTATACAAAAACCCAACCTCCTGCCGGTTGGGCTTTTTTGCAGGCCGCTTTGGCGAATAATGTCCGGTGGGTCTGTAAAATTTGCTTTTCAGTCAAGTCAGAATTGCACTTATTTATTTAGAGTTTATCTTAGTCAATCATTAATTCTACATCATGAAATCTCCTTTACTCAGCAAGCTTCTAGCTTGCATGCTCTTACTCTTTGCGTTTTCGGCTCCGTCTCTCGCTCAGAACGTAGGTATCGGTACCGCCGCCCCTACACAAAAACTGGACGTCAACGGTTATGTCGAACTCGGTGACGAAACGATTGGTACGGCGGGCACCGCCGGCGCCATCCGTTACAACAGCACGCTTACGACTATTGAATTCCACGACGGCACGAGCTGGCAACAGCTTGGCGGCACGGCCGGCTGGGAACTGACGGGCAACGCAGGCACGACTGTGGGCACGAATTTTTTGGGCACCACCGACGCCAATAGTCTGAGTATCCGCACGGATAACACCGAAGCCATCCGGGTGAACACCGACCAGAACGTCGGCATAGGCACCAACGCCCCGGCCGATGCGCTCGAAATCTCCGGCCCCACGGCTAATTTGCGAATCGACAACACAGACGAAAGCGCTTCGGGGATTATTCTCGCGGACGACAACACCAGTTCGGGTCAATACGCGCAAATTTTTTATGACAATGACAACACCGGACAAGACCTCTCGTTTTACATCAACAGCACGACCGACCCCGCAATGACCATCCGCTCGACCCAGAACGTGGGTATCGGTACGATGAATCCCGGCCAAGAGTTGGATGTCGCCGGAGACACCCCGATTATTGCGATCACGGACGAAGACCACCCTGCCTCAAACGTCTCCCAGTATGGTCTTCTTGGTTTCTACGGCAATGGCGGCAGCTTAGCTGCATCTGTAGGCGTTCCGGTGGGCAACCGCGATTTATATATTCGCAACGCTGATGACGGAACCGGCGATGGTATTCGTTTCCAGACTGATGGCGCGAACGACCGGATGTACATTGATGAGGACGGTAATGTGGGCATCAATACGTTGACACCCGCCGGTAAGCTCCATACCGTACTGCAGGGTGGCGGCGATTATGTGCGCGTAACCCGAGAAGCTAGTAGTGGTTCCGGTGGTGAAATCTTGTCATTAAACGGATCGCAAGGCAGCACTTCCAGAGGGCTGTATATGGGTTACGATACTGGGATTGCCGACTTTTACATCACCACCGAGGGCGTCGCCCGCGATTTGGTGATCGGTGCCAATGGTGGCTATGCGATTCACGTTGAAGCCTCCAATCAGCGGGTTGGTATTTTTGAAGACAACCCGCAAGATGTGCTCCATGTCGTCGGCACCGGTCGGTTTGAAGGTACCAACGCAGGTGCAAACACACGTGCTTTGCTGCTGCGCAACACCAGCGGCGCTTTTCAGTCATCTGTCGATATCGACTTCCAAACCGGCAACCTCATTGCGGGTCGTATTCGTGCCTTTGAGTCTTCATCCGTGGATGATGAATCGCGCTTGGAGTTCTGGACCTCAGAAGACGGCGGCACGCTCACGCGCCAAATGCGTTTGAGCGACAAAGGCAATCTCACGCTCGAAAACGGGTATATTCAAGTCGGTTATGAAAATGGTTCACCACAGGGTGCGATTCGCTACAACAACTTTGTCGACGATTTCGAAGGCTACGTGACAGGCACCGGCTGGGTCTCGCTTACGGGTGGCGGTGGCGGCACTCTATGGACAGACAATGGTACAGATTTGACCCCAACCAACAACGAAAACGTCGTCTCTGGGGGCGACTTGGTAGCAGACGCTTTCAATGGTGTATTAAATGTTGGAGGTGCATTTGATGCAAATACAAATGTTATTGGCGATGCGCTGCCGGCTCAAAATTTCGCAACTGGCGATGAAGACCTGGCGATACAAGACGATCTGGAAGTTGATGGGCAAGCCTACAAACCCGGCGGTGGCAACTGGGTCGCTGTTTCTGATCGCCGATTGAAAAAAGATATCCGACCTTTTGAAGACGGTTTGGCGCAGGTGTTGCAGATCAAGCCAGTTT
>CAZTEZ010000058.1:0-13132 GCA_964611815.1 uncultured Bacteroidia bacterium
AAAGCACGGTTTCGTCGGCGCGCACTTCCAGTATCAGGCTCATTGTCGCTCGGCGGGTGGGGCGTTTGGGGTCGTGCAGCAGGCCGGTGATGGTCAGCGCATCGACGCTGTCGCTGCGGCTGAAGCGCGCCAGTTCGGTGGAGTCGAGGCCCATAAATGTGGCCTCAGCGTCGGTTTTGAACGTAAAACCGCCCATTTTGTAGCCAATCTTGCGCGCCTCGATTGCCACCCCCAGATACCGAAACGGGACGCTTAATGTGGGTTTTCCGCGCTCCGCGCCGACGTGGCGGGTGATGGTCAGCCCCTGCGGGGTGATTTTATACTGCGCAAACGTGCCCACCAGCGTGGTGTCCACCCGCATAGCCAGCGGCTGGGCCAGCAGGGGGCTCCCCAGCGCGAGGAACAGCAGGGCGGTGAGGATCGGGCGCATGGGGCGAAGATAGGGGATTGAGGGGCTACAACCATGAAGCTTTTTATTTGTGAAGGGTAACAAATGAGTTCAGTTCGGTTGCAAAAACCTCTGCAGCGTTTGCATTACTCATTACGTACTCTTCATCCATGCCAGTACTCGTTTTAAGATTGATTTGTCCGTATAGCATTACCGGAATCTGGTAATTTCCCTTGAATCGTTTATCAGGATTTCCATTCTTATTGATCTTGAACCAGGTCGTACTAACCTGTTCTGCATCTTTTGGAATAGTTTCTTCCTCGATAAACTTACATTCGTCATAAATAACATCAAGATCTGCATACGACACAATCCTTGGTTTTGGGTAATTCATCAGAATAAATGCTGGGTAAAAATACATATCACCACCGTTGGCATTCGGTATAAACATCGGGCGAATCTCAGACTCTATGAAATCGAGGTCTGAGATTTTAGGAATTACTTTCTTTCGTTTTACTGATTGACTAGCTGCGGATCTTTCTCTTTTCTGAACTGAATTAAAAGAAAGATGATCCCATACAAATTGGCTATTACATACTCCCTTGAATGATTCAAGTAAAACACCATATTGCTTCAGTAATTCATCGTCCATATCTATATCTAAGGGCACTACTAGGTCTTTCAGAAGTTGCTTCAGTGGTTTGAGCCTTGTATGAAGGTAAACACTTAATGCAATAGCCAAAGGACCTAAAACAAATAGTAAGATAAAAGATTCATCGACCACTGAAAGGACAAGTCCAACGAAGCCACCAATTCCGAGATAGTTGCGCCAATTTAGATACTGGGTGAATTTTTGCTTTGTCTTATTTCTTTTAGACCCAATATTTACCACGTAGGTCTCTACCTCTTTCATGCTATCGCTAGTGAGACTTTCTGGGTTGCTCTGAATTTGTGTCGCCAATTCCTCCATACCAATGGCATCAAGGAACTCATTATCGATATCATCCTTTGTGGCAGGCTTTCTATTGCCGATTTTTGTTCGCTGAGACAGGCCAGTGCCCGGGATTCCCGTATTAAGATAGGTGCCACGTTGACCAACATTGATGTTTGCCCCACGGGGTCCAATAGTCGATGAAATACCAGACTTGCTCAAATTGATGTGAACACCAGGCATGAGCTTGACGCGCTTACGAAAATTCATATGTACAGTTTTTTTTCAATGATTGCATATTACCAATTTCCCTGGAATTTTTTTACCCCCCCCAACTTCAAAAGCAAAAGTCCAATCTTCTTCACCTACCGAAACCTCGCCTCCCGCTTCTCAAAGAACGCCGCAATCGCCTCATGCAGGTCGGCGTTGTCGAGCAGCGAGGAGTTGTAGAGCGCCACATAATCTTTGCCATCGTTGATGGAGTGGTCGCGGCTGTAGTTCAGGTTGTGCTTCACACCGCGGACGATCATCTGCGGGTTGGCGGCGATTTCAGCGGCCAGGTGGTGCGCCGCCGTGAGGGTCGCCTCGTCGGTGGTGTGCAGCTCGTTCAGAAGGCCCATGCGGTGGCATTCCGCCGCCCCGAAATCCCGCCCGGTGTAGGCCATATACTTCGTGTGCCCCTCGCCGATGAGGTAGGGTAGGCGCTGCAGGCTGCCGATGTCCGCGACGATGCCGACCTTCGTTTCGCGCAAACTGATGATGGCATCATCGCTCGCGACGCGTAAGTCGCAGGCCGCGATGAGGTCGAGCCCCGCGCCGATGCAATACCCGTGCACGGCCGCGATATATGGCTTTTTGCCCTCGTCGATGGCGATAAAACCCGCCTGCATCTTCTTGATTTTGTGGTACAGCTGCTCGCGGCTCTCGGCGGTCTTGTTCTGAAACAGCTCGCCCATCTGCACGAAGAAATCCTTGAAATCGATGCCGATGGAAAAGTGCTCGCCCCGCCCGGCGATGACGATCGCACGCACCTCGGGATCGGCCTCCAGCTCCGCGACGACCTTCGGCAGGTCGTCCCAGAAGTGCCAATTCATCAGGTTCTTTTTGTCCGGACGGTTCAGCCAGAGCGTGGCGGTGCGCTGCTCGGCGTGCTTTTCGATTTCGAAGAAGGGGTAGGGCATTTGTCGCTGTTTTTGAATATCGTCGTCTCGACCTTGTGGAGAGACCCGAGCTAGTAGTTTCTAGTGTAGTGCACACTATCCTCTCGGGTCTCTCGACTCCGAAGACTCCGCTCGAGACGACAGACAAGCAGATACTTCACCTCCGCAAAATAAAAAACGCCTCCTTACCCTGGCGCTCATCTTCGGAATGTTCGCTGGGGGCGAGGTGTTCGATCTCGAAATACTGTGCGAACCGCTGGCGGTATTCGTCGATACTGCCCCCGAATGGCGGGCCCTTTTCTGTCAGCGGGAAGGTGAACAGCACGCCGACCAGTCGCCCGCCGGGCGCGAGCAAGTTGTACATTTGCCGGACGTAGTCGTCGCGCATGCCGGGGTCGAGCGCACAGTAGAAGGTCTGCTCCAGGATCAGATCGTAGGTGCCTTCGTGAGTGAAAAAGTCGTCAGCGATGAGCGCCTCGGCAGGTAGATCGGGGTGCTGGCGGCGGACGTTTTCGATCACAGCTTCCGACCAGTCGAGCAAGTAGCTGTTGCGGAATCCCTGCTCGCGTAAGTACACGACTTCATGTCCGCTGCCACCGCCGGGTATGAGGATGCGCAGGTCTTTGTCGTTGTCGTCGAGCGCATCGATGAAGCGCTTGAGCGGGCGGCTGACATGGCCGAGATCCCAGGGTGTGTTATGGTCGTGGTAGCGCTGGCTCCAGTAATCGGCCGTCAGGTTGGTTGCGTCGCTAGACATGGGCTGGTGTGTGTGTTTTGGTTAGATTTGTAGCAATTAAACCATTTTCTAGGTTTAAAGTTCAAACACCGAGATCGCCTTGGAACCCCTGCCGAAATACTCCATCATCGTCCCGCTGTACAACCGCCCGGAAGAGATCGACGAGCTGCTCGACTCGCTCACGCGCTCGACGTTCAAGGATTTCGAGGTGGTGGTCGTGGAGGATGGCTCCAAGCCTGAGATGCAGTCCGAGGAAATCGTGATTAGCTACCGCGATCGGCTGGATATTCAGTACCATTTCAAGCCAAATTCGGGGCCGGGGCTTACGCGCAACTATGGCTTTGCGAAAGGGCAGGGCGAGTGGCTGATCACCTTCGATTCGGACATACTCGTCCCGGAAGACTACCTGCAAACCGTCGACGACTACCTGAAAGCCCACCCCGAAATCGACTACTACGGCGGTCCTGATGCCGCCCACGAGAGCTTTTCGCCACTCAACAAAGCCATCAGCTACTCGATGACGGGCCTGCTGACCACAGGTGGCATTCGTGGCAAAAAGCGCCAGGCGGCCGGGCAGTATCACCCGCGAGGCTTTAACATGGGCTTCCGATTCGAGGTATTTAAGGCGACCGGCGGGTTTAATGCGAACCGGGTGGGCGAGGATATCGACTTGAGTATCAGGGTGCTGGAGAAGGGGTACAAGATCGCACTCATTCCAGAAGCGGTCGTCTATCACAAGCGTCGCACCAATCTGAAGGCCTTCTATCGTCAGGTGTTCAATTTTGGGCAGGCACGGTGGTGGCTGCACAAGACTTACCCCAATTCGCTGAAGCTGGCGCACCTGTTCCCGAGCGCCATTTCACTCTACATTCTAAGCATCCCTTTAGTCGTGCTCCTGGTGCTGTGGTTGCAGCTAACGCCGTGGTTAGCAGCGGCCTATGTAACGCCTTTGCTGTTATATGTCTTGGCCAATATGATCGCTGGCGGGGTGGAATACGGTGGGTTGAAGGTGGGGCTGCTCAGTGGTTGCACAGCCATTATCCAGATGCTCGGCTACGGCCTTGGGTTCATTAACTACACCTTCCGGCGGGCGGTGTTGGGCAAGCAAGACATTCGCTTAAAGTGAGTTACGGCCAAACGACCAAGCGTTTGCTCGACATTTTGCTGCTGCTGGCAGTGCTGCCATTTGCGCTGCCTGTGCTGTTGATTCTGTTGGTAGTCGGCGCGTTTACGTTTGATGGCAAGCCCATGTTTACGCAAGTGCGACCTGGTAAGGGCACCGAGGCGTTCTTGCTGCTCAAACTGCGCTCCATGCGTGATCTAAAGGATGGCTCTGGCCATCAACTCCCTGTTGAACAGCGCTTAACACCATACGGGCGATGGCTGCGCCGCAGTTCGCTCGACGAGCTGCCGCAGCTGTTGAACATCCTACAGGGCGACATGAGCTTCATCGGGCCCCGCCCTCTTTTGCAGGAGTACCTGCCTTTTTACACCGCTGAAGAGCTGCGCCGGCACGACGTGCTGCCGGGCATCACGGGTTATGCGCAAATCGCTGGGCGCAACGCCGTGGGGTGGGAGGAGAAGCTAAAGCGAGACGTTTACTACGCTGAAAACCAGTCGATAAAGCTGGATTTATACATCATCAAGACCACCTTCCGGATTCTCTTCAGCCGGGAGCGTAGCTTCTACGAACCCCCAGAGCGCCTGGATGTTTACAGAGCCAGGAAGGATTTGAACCAGGATTTACAGGATTCATAAGACAGGATTCTAAGGATTCGTAAGTCCAGGTATCTTGCAAATCCTGTCTTCATACCATCCTGTAAATCTTGGTTCTCCCTAGGGCAGTATCTTGCTTGGATTCAGGATGTTGTTTGGGTCAAACACGTGTTTAATATGGCGCTGCAGTTCCATCTCGACATCACTGAAAACAATATCGAGGTAGCGTTTTTGCACCCAACCAATACCGTGCTCACCAGAAATGGTGCCGCCCTTGCTTTTCACAAACTGGAAGATTTCACGGATGGCATCTGGTAAGGTGTTTTCCCAAAAATCGTCCGAGAGATCGTTTTTGAGGATATTGACATGCAAATTGCCATCGCCCGCATGACCGTAGCAAATGCTCTCAAAACCATAGCGCTCACCGACCTCCTTTACGAATTTGAGTAGCGCGCCTAGCTCGGCCCGTGGCACGACGGTGTCTTCCTCTTTATAGATGGTGCCGCCCTTCGTCGCTTCGCCAATACAGCGCCTGAGGCGCCAGAGCTGGTCTTTTTTGTTGTCGTCTTCTGCGAAATAGATTTCACCGGCACCGTAGCTTTCCACCACTTCGGCCACCTTTTCGCACTCCTGCATGATGAACTCTAGGTCATTGCCGTCGATCTCCACGATCAGGTGCCCAGCCACGCCGTCAAGCTCGTAAAAGTTGACGTCGAGGTAGGCTTGTGCACGCTCAACGGCAGCTTTCTCCATGAATTCCATTGCCGATGGTGTGATGCTGGCCCGGAAGATCGCACTCACCGCCTCGCAGGCTTGCTCGGCGTCCGCAAACGGGATGAGCATCGTGGCGTCTTCGCTCGGTTTGGGCAGCAGTTTCAGCGTCGCTTCAGTGATGATCCCAAGGGTGCCCTCACTGCCGACCATCAGCTGCGTCAGGTTGTAGCCCGTCGCGTCTTTCAGCACTTTCGCACCGGTGCGGATGATCTCGCCCTGGGGTGTAACCACCTCCAAACCAAGTACATAATCCTTAGTGATGCCATATTTCACCGCGTGCGCTCCACCAGCATTGTAAGCGAGGTTGCCACCAATCTGACAGCTCCCTTTGCTCGACGGGTCGGGTGGGTACATCAGGCCTTTTTCTTCTGCAGCATCCTGTATTTCCTGGGTCGTAACGCCCGGCTGCACAGTCACTTGCAGGCTACGACTGTCGAGTTCCAGAATGCGATTCAACCGCTCCATGGCGATCACAATCCCACCGTGCACCGGCAGCGCACCTCCGCTGAGGCCCGTGCGCGCACCAACAGGTGTGGCTGGAATGTGCTCGCGGTTGCAGAGCTTGAGTAGGGCAGCAATCTGCTCAGTATCAGCAGGCTTCACAACGACCTCCGGCAAATAGCGGAGGTCTTCCGTCCAGTCGTGGCTGTAGTCGTCGAGACTTTCGCCATCGGTGTAAACGTGTTCAGCGCCAACGATTTGGACGAGTTCATCCAAAATAGTGGGCGTAACCGGCTGATATTCACGGGTTGCAGTGAGCGTAGACATAATACAAAGGTAGTCGAAGGGTGGAGTGTATTCAAGCTTAACGCGCCGGAATCGCCGATCGTGCGTTATTGACCGGTGTAGCTTTCCAGATATTCTAGCGCGTCGGGTGATGACTGCCAGCCGAAATACTTGCTCGTATCACTTAGTACAGTCGTACCATAAACGGTGTTTAAATTGATGCCATTCACGCGGACCTCCTCGTCCCAGAAGCGGGTTTTGTTCTTGAATTGCAGCAGTTTATCGTCACCGATCACATTCGCATGGGAGATATAAACCGGCCTGTCGTATGTACGTACTAATTCGCTGATGTCCTCGTGCCACGCTCGATGCGCGCGTTTCAAACTGCCGTCCGCAACCGGTAGATATGCAATGCCGATTTCATCGAGAAGTGGCCAGATATTGACATTCCTCACACGCTCAGGCGTGGTGCTATACACAAGTTTGGCTTTGCTAAGCGCTCGTAACGAGTCTGTTAAGTGCCGCCACTCGTGTGGAGGACGTCGCTCCAGCTCTTTGAATTCATTGCCGATAATTAAGCGTTGAAGTGGATAGCCGGTCGTGCGTTCCAGCACCCGGTCCAGTTCGAAGTAGTAGTGCGCGAACCAGCGGTTGAAATCAGTGGTGTCTCGAAAATAAAGCGGCTCGTCTGAGGATTCGATGATGCCAATACTTGGCTGTAATTCAAGCTCTTGCAGGATGGGTAGCAGCTTCGTGAGTTGCGAGCGCCCCGTGCGTTGGATGTAGGGCAGGGCGGTGCTGTCGTGGCAAGACAGTTCCAGTTCAAGGACGATTTCAGCTGGCGCAAACTGCTTCACGCGCTGCATGTCTTTTCTGAACTGCGATGGCGGTATAGGCTCACTCAGGCGAACACCATATGAAACGGGGATATTTTCTCTTTCAAGGTCGGCAGAGCACCCCGTTAAAAGTATGAAAATGAGCGCAAAGCAAGCGAATGTTTTCACGGTCGACGGTTTTTGAAGTAGTCTTGTAGTTCGTCCGTACTAAGCGTGTTGAGCGTTTGCTCGGCAGTCAAAAAGCCCTTGCGCCCGACCATCACGCCGTAGCGCATGTCGTCAATGCCTTCTTTCGAGTGCGCATCCGGGCAAATGGCGGTCTTTACGCCGCGCTCATCCATGTACCGCAGCCACGTCCAGTCGATGTCCAGCCGCCAAGGGTTGCTGTTGAGTTCGATGACGACGCCGTGCTCAGCCGCCTCGTCGATAATACGCTGGTGGTCAACGCTGTAGCCCTCGCGGTTGAGCAGTAATCTGCCCGTCGGGTGGCCCAGGATGGTGAGGTAGGGGTTCTTGATGGCGTTGATGAGGCGCTGCGTTGCCTGCTCCTCGCTCATCTTGAACCCGCTGTGGATGGAGCCGATGATGAAGTCGAATCCCGCCAGGATGTCGTCTGGGTAGTCCAGGCTGCCATCGCTAAGGATGTCAGACTCAATGCCTTTGAAGATGCGGAAGTTGTCAAGTTCGCTGTTCAGTTCGTCGATTTCAGCCCACTGCTCCTTCACCCGTTCAGCGTTCAAGCCGTCGGCGTAAAAGGCTGACTGCGAGTGGTCTGTAATGCCCAGGTAGTCATACCCCCGTTCGATACAAGCTTCTGCCATCTCTCGCAGCGAGAATGCCCCATCGGAGTAGGTCGAGTGCGCGTGCAGCACGCCCTTTAAGTCAGTGACTTCCAGCAAGTCTGGTAGCGTATCTTGTTTCGCCATATCAAGCTCTACGGTGTTCTCCCGGAACTCCGGCACAACGTAGGGGAGCTGCTTTTTGGCGTAAATCTCCGCTTCATCGGACAGCTCCTCGCTCAACACATCCTGTAAGTATTCAAGATGCTGACCCTCAGTGGTTAACTCGAATAGGCGACGCGGATAGTCAGCTTTAGTACAAGTGTACAAATGCAGTTTTGCACCCTCTTCCAGTTCCAACTCAATCGGTGCTTCCCCATCTGGCGAAAAGTCTGCTGAGGTAAGCACTTCTAAGAGTTTAGTACGCTTGTCCTCTCCGACCGCCACCAGCCATTGAAGCTTTTCAATCGTCGGGCAGTTCCGGCGCAGCTCGCCCACAGGACTGTGGTTTTCAACGATGTCCAGCTCATCCAAAACTTGCTGCAACCGCTCAGTCGCAGCCAAAGCTGTCGAAAGATGCAGCTTATGCTTGTTGCGGCTGTGGTACATCACCGCGTTACAGATCGTTGCCTGGGTTTTAGCGCCAAAACCCTTCAGATCAACGAGTTTGTTGGCCTCGGCGGCTTCGATCAACTCTTCCGGCGAAGTGATGCCACCATCTTTCCAGAGTGTGCTCAGCTTGCTGGCGCCCAGCCCGTTAACTTCTGACAGTTCAACCACTCCGGGCGGAATCTTTTCGCGCAGTTCGGTCAGTTTTGTCAGCTCGCCGTTTTCGTGTAGCTCTTTCAGAGCCGCCGCAATGCCTTTGCCAACGCCGTCTATTTCAGGGAGTTCACCCGCTTCCAGGTGCGGCTCCAATGGTTCGTGATACCCGCGGATGGCACGCGCGGCTTTCTCGTACGCCCGTACTTTAAACTTGTTTTCGCCCGCCAGCTCCATGAGCTTGGCGGTTTTGCGCAGGGTTTTGGCGATGGCTTTGTTGGTCATATTTGGCTGATTATCAGCTCACAATAATTTCGTTATTAGACTTCAACGCGATTCCGTGTTGTGTTGAATTCCAGCATCGCCTGTGCGAGTCCCATGAACAGCGGGTGTGGGTTCTCGACGGTGCTTTTGTATTCCGGGTGGAACTGTGTTGCGATAAAATGTTGGTGATCAGGGAGCTCCACGATTTCAGCCAGGCCACTTTCCGGATTGATGCCCGTGATACGCATGCCCGCGTCTTCGTACTGCTGCAGGTAGTGGTTGTTGAACTCGTAGCGGTGGCGGTGGCGCTCTTCGATGCGACGCTTGCCGTAGAGGCTGCGGGCGAGGCTGTCTTTTTTCAGGTCGCAATCGTACTTGCCCAATCGCATGGTGCCGCCCATCTGCTTCACGTTTTTCTGTTCGGCCATTAGCGATATGACGGGGTGCTCGATGTCAGGCATAAACTCCGTGCTGTGGCAGTTGGTGAGGCCCAGCACGTTGCGCCCGAACTCAACGACGGCCATCTGCATGCCCAAGCAAATACCCAGGAAGGGCACGCCGTGCTCACGGACGTACTGAATCGTCGTTAGTTTACCGTCAGTGCCACGTGGACCGAAGCCGGGTGCAACGATCACGCCGTCGACCTCGCTTAATCGGCGGTGTACATTTTCGGGGTTAATGTCTTCAGAATGAATGAGCTGCATGTTGATTTGAATCTCATTCGCCGCGCCGGCGTGCACGAGCGCCTCCAGAATCGACTTATACGCATCTGGGAGTTCGGCGTATTTACCGACCAGCGCCAACGTAACCTCCGACTGCGGGTTTTTGAGTCGCTGCAAGAACGACTTCCAGTTCTCCAGGTCTGGTTCTTCGCGCTGGGGCAGGCGCAACTTGCTGAGTACGACCTTGTCCAGCTGTTCGCGTTTCATGAGGAGGGGCACCTCATAAATCGTCTCTGCATCAGCGGATTCGATGACGGCGTTAACGTTCAGGTTGCAAAAGAGCGCGATTTTGCGTCGCAGCTCTTTCGACAGGTGGTGCTCGGTGCGGCAGACGAGGATATCGGGCTGTACGCCACTCTGCAGCATGGTTTTGACACTGTGCTGAGTGGGCTTGGTTTTGAGCTCGCCGGCCGTCGGCAGGTAGGGGATCAGCGTGAGGTGAATGAAGATGACATCGTTCTGTTTCAGCTCGTTGTGCAACTGACGAACAGCCTCGATGTAGGGCAGCGATTCGATGTCGCCGACCGTGCCACCAATTTCGGTGATCACAATGTCATAATCGCCCGTATCACCCACCAGCTGGATGCAGCGCTTGATTTCGTCCGTCACATGCGGGACCACTTGCACCGTTTTGCCTTCGTACTCGCCGTTGCGCTCGCGCTGGATGACCGTCTGGTACACCCGGCCGGTCGTCACGTTGTTGACCTGGCCGGTCGAAATGTTCAGAAAACGCTCGTAATGACCCAAGTCGAGGTCGGTTTCGGCGCCATCGTCAGTCACAAAAACTTCGCCGTGTTCGTAAGGGTTCAGCGTGCCGGGGTCGAAGTTCAAGTAGGGGTCAAACTTCTGAATGGTTACACGGTAGCCCCTGGCTTGCAGGAGTTTAGCGAGCGATGCGGAAACGATGCCTTTCCCCAAAGAAGAGACCACACCTCCGGTAACGAAGATGTATTTGGTGCTGGACGACTGACTCATGGATGTGTGCGACGGGTTTGGGCAAAATTACGGATTCTGCCGTCGCAAACATGACCCCGTTGAAGGGAATATTCTCAAACTTCGGAGTCTTTCGGGCTGTTTAATAAGGCCTCCAAATTCCGTACCCGGTCGCGGAGCTCGTCGTTTTCTTTGCGGAGGCTGTGCTGTTCCTCGGCCAGTTTGGCGAGGGATTCGCTCAGCTCGCGGGTGACGGCATTGTCCTGAATCAGCTCCTGCTTCATGCGCTCAGAATGGCCCATCATGGCCTGTTCGCTGCGGTAACGCTCGCGCTTGGCGTAGGTGTCCATGCCGACTTTTACGATCCAGCCGATAACCATGATGCCAATGATGTACACGCCGATCATACAGCAATAATGCGGCGGATTTCGGGGAAAGTCAATGTCAGAACCAGGATTTGCAGGATTATGAAGGATTTACAAGATTCTGCGACCTAACCAATTAAAAATTGAGTTCAAAATCCTGAAAATCCTAGTTCTAAACCAACGTAGATCCTTCACTGCGTTCAGGATGAACGCGTAGCTCCGCGTTCACATCTTCTTCACCAGCCTATCCATCATCATCTGAAATGGCTTGGTGCGCGACATGATGTAGAAGTGCAGGTGTTCGGCACCGCGGTCGAGCAGGTCGAGCGCCTGATTGTACGCCCAATCTACGCCCACTTCAAGGGCTTCCTCTTTGGTGTCCGTTTTCAGTAGGCGCTGGATGAGCTCGTCAGGAAAATCGCAGTGGAAGAAGCTGGGGATGCGGTTGATGTGCTTCTTTGTGGTCAGCACTTTCAGACCTGGCAAAATCGGGATGGTGACTCCCGCTTCATGGGCGGCATCGATAAATTCAAAATATTTATCGTTGTCGAAAAACATCTGCGTAACAGCATAGTGTGCACCGGCTTCCTGCTTTTTCAGCAGGTTGTCGATATCGAACTTCATGCTTGGCGCCTCGAAGTGCTTTTCCGGGTAGGCTGATACACCAACACAAAAATCTGTGGGCTCCATATCCTCTAGTTCACCGAGGTAGTGGCCCTGGTTCATTTCGTTCACTTGTTCGACCAAGTCGACTGCAAACTCGTTGACAGTTCGATCAGCGGGCAGGTCTTTCTTTGGCGTGCCGTCGCCACGAATAACGAGCACGTTCTCGACGCCCAGATAGCTCATTTCGATCAGGGCATCCTCCGTCTCTTCGCGCGTGAACCCATTGCAGAGCAGGTGCGGCACGGGGTCAACGTCGAATTTGTACTTGATCGCCGCGCAGAGTCCAAACGTACCAGGGCTCTTGCGTTTGATACGTTTCACGTAAGTGCCATCGGGCTGCTTGTCCCACACAGCCTCAGCCGCATGGCTGGTTACATCTATGAAGGGCGGGTTGTAGGGCATGATGCTCTCCACCGCCTTGTAGATTTTGTTGACATCGCGACCCCGGCGGGGCGGGATGATTTCGACGCTAACAAGTGGGTGGGGGGCGTTTTCGAGGTGCTCGATGACTTTCATGGAGTGGCAGCAGCTGTTTAGCTCGATGTGAAGTTAAGAAACAGAGTTGAGCTAACGGGAGTTCGGGTTGCGCAGCTTTGGTCTAAATTAGCCCCAGTAGCCATGTTTCGGCTTCTTTTGACCTGAGGGAAAGTGCAAACTCAACCAGTTCGGATTGCAATCACGGGGTCCAGCCGCGAGGCGCCCAGCGCCGGTAGAATGCCCGAGAGCATGCCCGTGATGACCGCCAGAATCACGCCCGTCAGGATCGTGCTGCCAGTCGTAACGACCTCAAGGCCAGCGTCGAAGCTATTAAGCGCAATTTGCGCCAGCGCCGATAATCCCAGCATCACCAGTATGCCCACCGCAGCACCGACGAGGCACAACAGGATCGCCTCAATCAGAAACTGACTCAGCACAAACCAGCGGGTGGCCCCGAGGGCTTTCTGCATGCCGATTTCTTTCGTGCGCTCTTTCACGGCCACAAACATGATGTTCGAGATGCCGAAGCCGCCCACCAGCAGCGCGAACATCGAGATGAACAGCCCCCCGATTTCCAGCACATCGAACAACTGGCCGAGGCTGTCCATGAGCGTCTCCTGTTTGTTGATCGAGAAGTTGTTCTCCACGCCCGGCCGCAGTCCACGTGCCCGGCGCATGGTACCGATGATCTGATCTTCGACCTGTGGCAGCACCTCTCGATTAGCGGCCTTAATCGCTACCACCTTGCCGCCCACGCCGCCATTGCCGCGTCGCTTTTTGGTGTTATAGAGCTGCGACATCAGCGTGTAGGGCACCACGATGCCCTCGTCGGCCGATTGCCCGAAGATGTTGCTACCCTGGCGCTCTTGCACCCCAATGACGCGCAGACGCTGGCCT
>CAZTEZ010000059.1:0-13077 GCA_964611815.1 uncultured Bacteroidia bacterium
TGTTGAAATTTAGCGACTAAGCCCTTTTCGGCGGTTTTGAGCGAATTTCTGCGTTAAGCAAAGCCTGTCCTGAGCTAAGTCGAATGGATGGCCTATACGAAGGCATATGTCCACTTCGCTCGCCTTGAAATTCATCCCAAACTCACTCGAAAATCATCTTTTCGCCAAATCTCAACAGGCTCTTAGCAGTTACGACAAACGAATTACCGTCATTTTTTGTATTTAAACCGTTATGGATGACAAACCCGAAGGCTACGGCTACTATCGCAGCAAGCAGGAGTTTCTGCAATACGAGAACAACGTAGAGCCGCTCAAAGAGATTGCTTTTCACCAAGGCGACTCCAAGGCAGAGGCCGTGATTTGGGTGGAGCCCGAAGCCCGTAAAGTGTGCGGGCACCTGTTCAGCCTGGAAGTTGAGCAGCCTGATTTCGAGACACGCGCCGTTGCGCAGTCCTACGACTCTGACGACGAGGAATCGGACGCGGCTGCTGCAATTGAGCTCGAGCTCACCGCCCACGCCCAGCGCTTGGGCTACGAGAAGACTTACTAGTTCTAGAATCCAACCACTGCTGCTTTTCCCGCCACTTGCTGAAATTACAAGTCTGATGTAGTTTGCGCACATGCTGCGCCAAACTGTTCTGCTTCTGCTGCTTAGCTTTTCACTTCTGCTCACTGGCTGTTGGCCGCTGGGCCCACTCGGCGGTGTGCGCAAAAGCAAGCACAGCCACCCCGAACCGCCCTTCGATTACACACACGTCGACTCCACGCTCGGCCTGCGCTTTCATGTGCACGACTACCGCCCGCTGATTCCCAGCAACTGGCTCGACTGCCATGGGCGCAAGCTCAAATCGCACAACAACCTCGATATCATCGTCCACGACGGCCGGCTGTTCGTGGCCTATCGCAACTCCAAAACGCACTTTGCGCACAAGCAGACGTACTTGTACATCGCCAGCTCACCCGATGGCATTAACTGGCAGTGCGAGCACCGCATCTTTATGGACAGCGATATGCGCGAGCCACGCTTCTACGTCTTCAACAACCAGCTGCACTTGATCTTTTTCCAGGCGGGCACCAAGATGCTGAAGTTTGAGCCCAAAAAAATGTTCGTGTGCCGCCGCGACAGTGACGCAAACTGGGGCGACAACCACCATGTCGAAGGTCTCGACGGCTGGGTGCCCTGGCGGGTGCGTGAGCACAAGGGTCGGCTGCTGCTTTCAAGTTACCGCGGAACGAACCTGTACAAGCACGCGCGTTCGGAGATCCGTTTTTACACCACCACCGATGGGCTCAACTGGACGCCGATTTCTGAGCAGCCCCAACTGGAAGCCGACGCGGGCTCCGAGACGGCCTTCGAATTCGACGATACCGGCCGCATGTGGGCCACCGTGCGTCTGGAGGGCCGCGGCGCGTATCTCGTGACGGCCCCGCCTGACGATATCGCCACCTGGGATACGCTGAAGCTGCCAGACAAATATGACTCGGCGATCATGTTCAAGCACCGCGACGAGCTGTTCCTCATCGCCCGCCGCCACCCCGGCAAGCGCAAGTTCGACCACTACAAACGCCAGTGGAAGAACCTCGTGGCCTACTCGATCTCCGTGAAACGCACTGCCATTTACCACATCGACCGCACCAACAAGCGCGTGCGCTGGCTGTTCGATCTGCCCGGCCGTGGCGACACGGCCTTTGCCGGCATTGCGCAGTGGGCGGCGGATGAGGACACGTATCAAATCATGAACTACACCAACGACCCCACCGGGCGCGATGTCTGGTGGGTCAAGGGGCAGGTCTCACCGAGCATGATCTACCACCTGCAACTGACGATTGAGGGGGTGGAGTAGGGGGGCTTAACCTCAGCGCGCTGCCTGCTGGTGTTTACACGCTGCAAGTGCAGGGCGCCGAGCGCTCGGCGAGCATGCGTGTGGTGCGGCGGTAGGCGTATAGTGGACATTTGATTACAGGGCAAGAAACCACCCAGCCGCAACAAACGGCGGTTACCTCGGCAAAGGCAACAATTAACCGGCGCTTGTTCCGAAGCGTGTTGATTTTCTTTAAATTCAACATGTTTCGCAACCTACACCCTCTGCTGCCGTTTCGGTGCCCTAATCGCACGTCCTATGAAACACGTTTCTACGCTTTTTCACCTGCTCCTTATCCTTGCGTTCTCATTCAGCACCCTTTCTGCTCAAACTTGGGTGGAAGAAAACAAGCTGTTGGCTTCCGATGGCGTGATCGGCGACGAATTCGGCTTTGCCGTTGCCATTGATAACGACAGAATCGTGGTGGGTTCTCGATTGCATGACGCCAACGGCACAGATGCCGGCGCAGTCTATGTTTATGACTGGAATGCCGGCACCAGTACCTGGGATGAGACCAAACTGATGGCCAGCGATGGCGCGGCGGGCGATGAGTTCGGCTTCTCGGTTGACGTAGAGGGCGATCGTATCGCAGTAGGTGCGGCTTATGATGGCGACGGCAGCGTATTCGTGTTTGATTTCAACACCGGTACGGGCATGTGGGATGAAACGAAAATCACTCCCGGAGATGCTTTCGGCGATAGCTTCGGATATGCGGTTGCCCTGGACGGTGACCGTCTGGTGGTTGGCAAAAATGCCGACACAGAGAACGGGCTGATTGCAGGCGCGGCATATATCTATGACTACAACACGGGCACTGGCATGTGGGACGAAACGAAGCTGCTGGCCAGCGATGGCACGGGCTTCGACCAGTTTGGCGTTGAAGTCGGTGTGGATGGCGACCGTGTGGTGGTTGGTGCGCTCGAGCACGATGCTGCCGGCTCCAATGCGGGCGCTGTGTATGTCTACGAATTCAACTCGGGCACCGGTATGTGGGATGAGACCAAGCTATTGGCCAGCGATGCCAATAACGGCGACTTTTTCGGCAGTGCCGTTTCCATATCGGGCGATCGGATGGTCGTTTCGGCCAATCAGGACGATGACAACGGACTGAACTCCGGTAGCGTATATGTATACGACTTCAACAGCGGCACGGGCCTGTGGGATGAGACCAAGCTGACTGCCAGCGATGGCGCAGCCCAGGACAACTTCGGTCGTTTTGTTCAAGTCGACGGCGACCGATTAGTAGTAGGCGCAAACGAAGATGATGATATCGCCGCCAACGCCGGCAGCGCTTACGTGTTTGACTTCAACACCGGCACGGGCATGTGGGACGAAACCAAGCTCAACGCCAGTGATGCCACTGCCGGAATTGCGTTTGGTGGGTGGGTTAGTCTCAATGGCAACTTCATTGCAGTTGGTGCCCCCGGCGATGGTTCGCAACTCGGTAGCATCTACCAGTTCCAATTCACGACGCTGTCTACAGCACCGCTAACCGTCACAAAAGACTCCCTGAACCCCAGCTGCGCGAGCTCGACCGACGGTGCAGCCGCCCCGGTTGTATCCGGTGGCACACCGCCCTACACCTTCAGTTGGACGGGCTCGGGCATCACTTCCCCTAACGACTCCGCACAGACCGGCCTTGCACCCAACCCCTACGGCGTGGAGGTGACTGACGACGATGGCAACACCGCGCAGGTGTTTTTCGACTTGCAAGCGCCCGATCTTTTTGATGCCGGCAGCAGCACAACAGCCGAGGGTTGCGACCTAAATGGCGGTTCAATCACGATGAACATTACGGCCACCAACACGCCGCTAGAGTATTCTATTGACGGCGGTGCGACGTATCAGACTAGCAACGTCTTTAACAACGTCGACCCCGGCACCTACACCGTGCGCGTGCGCGACGACAACGGCTGTACGATCGATGTCAGCGGCCTGAATGTGGCTGGCGGTGTCTCGCCCGTATCGCTCACGAAAGACTCGACCAACGTGTCGTGCTTTGGTGGCAGCGATGGCACGATCACCATCTCGGCATCCGGTGGTTCGGGACCCTACACGTACGTGCTTGAAGGCCCAACGACTGGCACCATCACGAACAGCACCGGCAACTTTACAGGTCTCGTCAGCGAAGACTACTCGATCACCGTTACCGACGCCGGCGGTTGCGTGGCCGAAGAAACCGTGGCATTGGAAGAGGGCGATGAAATCACTTATGACCTGACGATTACACCCGCGACTTGCGGTGGCAGCGATGGTGAAATCGCTTTCTCAAACGAGGCGGGTGGCACGCCCTTCTCGGGCGGTAGCACGCAGCTGTTCTTCGAGAACTTCAATACTGCCCCCTATGACATGGTGCTCAACGATGTGAGCGGCCCGGTCGGCTCGTTCATTGGCCCGGCTAGCCTTGACCCCGATAATCGTTTCAGGATAAATGATGACTACACGCACCCCAACGGTGCGACTCAGGCGCGGATCCCGGCCCAGCCCGCTGGTATTGATGCTGCTCCACCGAATACCCAACGTTTGGTGGTATCGGCAGATGCGCCCTTTGCCTGCTGCGGCCCGGTCTATTTCCGGGGAGATACGGACGATTATACCGTCTGGTCGCGCACCACACAGATTGATGCCACTGGCCAAACGGGCGTCGAGATTTCATTCTGGTGGACCAATGAGTACGAGACGCCGGTTTTCAATCTGCGACCTCATTTTTGGCTAAAAATCGGAGCTGGCCCCTGGCAGCAAATTTCCGGTAACCCCGGTTTCAACTCAGGCAGCCCGACCAACAGCCAAGACCTTCTTGACACCAGTCCTTTCCCAAGCTGGCACCAAGTGACCTACAACAACCCCGCGCTAGACGGCCAGACGTTCTACATTGGCTTCTCGCAAGAGTTTGAAGGTGGAGCCGCGCCGGAATACGTCTTGCAAGTAGACGACATTGAAGTCACCGCCAACACCCCCGGTGGCTATGAGTACACCTTTGACAACGGCGGTACCTGGAACACCACGTCCAACGCCACTGGCCTCGCGCCCGGCTCTTATACGGTCGGCATCCGCGATGGCAACTTCTGCGAGCAGTTAGAAAACGTGACGGTGCCCAGCACCACGAGCACCATCACGATCAACAGTGTAACGCCCTCAGATGCGATCTGTACCGCTGATAACGGTCAGATCGCCATCAACGCCAGTGGTGGTGTTGGAGCGCTGGAATACTCCGTTGACGGCGGCGCGACTTACCAAAGCGCAAGTACCGTGACGGGTCTCGCCCCCGGCACGTACGATGTCGTCGTGCGCGACGCCGACGGCTGCACCGAGTCCTCCGCTGGCATCGCCGTCGGCACGAGCAACCCTGCCGTTGCGATCACACCGGTGGGTACGGACATCACCTGCGATAACGCGAACGATGGCGAGATTACGATTACCGCCTCCTCTGGCACCGGCCCGTATCAGTACTCGATCAACGGCGGCACGAGCTTCCAGGCGGGCAATAGCTTTACGGGCTTGCTGCAGGGCACGTATAACATCCTGGTGACGGATGCCAACGGCTGCGAAAGTGCGACGCCTAACACTGTCACCATCAACGAGCCCGCAGCGATCGACTTTGTGCCGGTGGTCCAAGACGAGCTTTGCGGCGGCGGCAATGGCGAGCTGACGATCACGAGCGTCACGGGCGGCACGGGCGCTTATGAATATTCGCTGGACGCTGGGCCTTTCGGTTCTGCGACCAACTTCACCGGCCTCAGCGCTGGCAGCTACGACCTCACCGTGCGCGATGCCAACAACTGCACGCACACCGAGACGGCGACCATCAGTAACAGCTCACCGACCATTAACTTCACGGCCACACCCACCGACGAAAACTGCACCGCTGGCGATGGTGAGATCGCAGTGACCGGTGTATCGGGGGGCACTGCGCCATACAATTACAGCATCAATGGCGGAGCGTATGGCCTGACTGCGACGTTCACCGGCCTCAGCGCAGCGAGCTACGATATTCAAGTCCGCGACGCCAACGGCTGCGAAAGCAGCGTGTCGAACGTCACGGTTGGTACCAATACCCCGACGATTACTTTCAGCACGAACATCACCGACGAGACCTGCACGGGCAACGACGGTGAGATTGAAGTGACGGGCGTAACGGGTGGCACGGGGCCGTATACTTATTCATCGAATGGCGGCACGAGCTTCCAGCCGGGCAACACCTTCACTGGCCTCACGGCAGCGAGCTACGACATTGTGGTTCGTGATGCCAATGGCTGTGAAAGCAGCGTCGTAACCGAAACAGTTGGCAACAGCTGCTGTGCGCCGTTTACGATAACGCTGGATGTGACCGACGCGGACTGCAACGGCGATGCGACCGGCGCGATTGAGGTGACCAGCGTGACGGGTGGCTCGCCCAATTACGAGTACAGCATCGATGGCATCAATTTCCAGACCGGCACGAGCTTCCCTGGCTTGGCGGCTGGCCCTTATACGATAACCGTAGAAGATGACGCAGGCTGCACCGACACCGAAACCGCGACCGTCGGCGAGCCCACGGCGCTCACTTACACCGCGAACGTGACCGATGCGGGCTGCACGCCTGATGGGGAGGTCGAACTGAACCCCAGCGGTGGCACCACCGGCACCCCCACCACCACGCAAGTGTTCTTTGAAGACTTCACTGGCGGCGCGGGGCAAACCACGCCCAATTGGACAGATCCGAGTTTCTCAGGATCAGTTGCGGGTGCGACCTTTTTAGCAGCAGGCAATGAATTGGGTTGGCTGATTAACCAAGACCTCAATGGGTTTAATTCGCCGCCTACAAACACACCTGGCTTCAGCAGTTCTGCTACACCGGCAGGCTCGGGTGGCGATCGCGCTTGTATTGGAATCACGACTGGTGTCCTTGGCGTGGGTACGGTCTCAGGCACCTTTATCGGCAACACCATCAATGCGGGTGATGTTTCTGTGATTAAAACCAATAGCTTTAGCACAACCGGACTAACCGATGTCGGCATCAACTTCCACACGGTCAATGGCTCGGTTGGTGCGGGCAGGGTTTACTATCGCACCTCTGGCACTGCGCCCAACTGGATTGATGTGGGCTTATATGACAACCAGACAGGTGCATGGACACAAGAGACGATAACCGCTGCCAGCTTGGGCAACGCGCTGGATAACCAAGCAAGCGTTGAGATCGCCTTTGCTTTGCAATATGACCAGGCAACCACTGCTGCTAATCCCAGCTTCTGCGTAGACGACATCGAAGTCTTCGGTACCACCAGCGGCGGCAGCTACGAATACTCCGACGACGGCGGTACCACCTTTACGACCAACAACACCTTCACTGGTCTGTCTGCCGGTCCGTATTCGATCATCATTCGCGATGGCAATGGCTGCACAACGACGGCCAACGAAACGGTCGGCGCTCTGCCAGGTGCGGTTACGCTCACGCTGGATTCGACGAACATCACCTGTAATGGCGACGACGATGGCACCATTACGACCGTCGTCTCTGGTGGCACGGGGCCTTTTGACTACACCCTCAACGGTGGCAGTCCCGTGAACAATGTGCCCGGCAATACCACCTTCAGTAACCTCACTCCCGGTACGTATACCGTTGAGGTGACAGATGACCTGGGTTGCACGGCGCAGGATGTGGTCGTAATCGAAGAACCTGCCGCCCTTACTTTGACCGTTCCCAACATCTCGACACCAACCTGCGTGGGCTTCACGAACGGCACCGTGGAGCTGGACGCCACCGGCGGCACGGGCACACTTACGTATACGCTAGATGACGGGACGTCGCCGATTATACAGACCTTCCCTCTTTTTGCAAGTTTGGATAACGACACCTACACGCCTTCCGTAGAAGACGACAACGGCTGTACGGCAACGGCACCGCCTATCGTTCTGCCTGACCCCACACCCGTTTCAATCGACAACGTGGCGAACACGCCGGAGAGCTGCGCCGGTGGCGATGGCGAGATCGTCATCACGGCCAGTGGTCCCAGCGGTCCGCTGGAGTACTCACTCAACGGCGGCACACCGCAAACGAGCAATACGTTCAGCGGCCTTAATCAGGGCACTTTCACCATTTTGGTTGAAAACAGCTTGGGCTGTTTTGATCAGCTGACCAACTACAACCTGCCGGGTGCAGCTATCCCGACTATCGACAACGTGGCGGTTACAGACGCGACCTGCTTCGGCGACGCCGACGGGGAGGTGACGATCACGGCCAGCGGCGGCACCGGCACACTGGAGTACTCGATCGACGGCGGTGCTAACTTCTTCACGAGCAATACCTTCACCAACGTGGCCCCTGGTCCGCTGAATGTTACGGTACGCGACGCGGCACTTTGCGACGCTACCGACAACACCTTCTCAGTAGGCGAGCCCGCTGAGATCGTCATCGACGTGGACACCGTGGCGGTTTCCTGCAACGGCGACGCTGATGGCGAGATCGACGTGTCGGCCACCAGCGGCACGGGCGCGCTGACCTTCGTGCTCGACGGCGTTACGACGACCTTCCCCGCAACCGGCCTCTCTGCTGGCAACTACACCGTAACGGTGCGCGATGCCAACAACTGCGAGGTAAGCGAAGTGGCCGAGGTGGAAGAGCCGACGCTGCTCACACTTTCGGTCACCAGCACCACCGAGCCTAGCTGCGTTGGCAACACTGACGGCCAAATTGAGTTGACGGCCAGCGGCGGCACTGGCCCGTATAACTACTCGATTGACAACGGCGGCACTACCCAAACCATTGGCACCTTCGTTGGCCTAGGCGACGGCACCTATGACCCTTGGGTCGAGGATGACAACGGCTGTATTGCTACGGCCGCTCAGTTTACGCTCGACGACCCCGCGCCTGTCGCAATCACGAACGTGACGAATACACCTGAAACTTGTAATGGCAACGACGGTGAGATCGTGATTACAGCCACTGGCCCGGGCACGCTGGAGTACTCGATTGACAACGGCGGCACCTTCCAGCCGGGCGGCACTTTCGTTGGCCTGACGAGCGCCAACTATGACATTGTCGTGCAGAACGGCAACGGCTGCCAAGACAGTCAGTTGAACTACAACCTGCCCACAGCGCCAACACCGGCCATCGATAACGTGGCCGTCACAGACGTGACTTGCTTCGGCGACACCAACGGCGAGGTGACCATCACCGCTAGCGGCGGAGTCGGCACGCTGGAATACTCGATTGACGGCGGTGCGAACTTCTCGGCGAGCAACAGCTTCACGGGTGTGGCTCCGGGTGCGCTGGATATCGTGGTTCAGGACGCAAATGGCTGCGACGCCACCGACAACACCTTCTCTGTTGGCGAACCCGCTGAACTCACCGTAGATGCAGACTCCGTGAACGCAAGCTGCATTGGCAACGACGGCGAGGTGCTGCTCAACGCTACTGGTGGTACCGGCACTTTGGAATACAGCCTGAATGCGGGCCCCTTCCAGCCTGGCGATACCTTCACCGGGCTTGCTGCGGGTGTGTATCCGTATGAAGTCCGCGACGCGAACCTCTGCTCGGCAACTGGCAGCATTGAGGTCTTTGCCGACCCAGCTTTCACCGTGGATGCCGACAGCGTGAACGTCAGCTGCAACGGCGCGGCTGATGGCGAAATCACGGTGAACGTGCTCACAGCTGGCACGGCACCCTTCCAGTATTCGATTGACGGTGGTGCGAATTTCCAGGGGAGCAACACCTTCACCGGCTTGGACGGCGGCGTGTACAACATCGTCGTTCAGGATGGCGGTATCTGCCCCGATGCCACGACGAGTATCACCGTGGAAGAAGCGCTCGCGCTGGTGCTGGATTCGACCATCACCGACATCTCGTGTAACGGCGCCGATGATGGTAGCATCGTTCTGAGTGCGACGGGTGGCGTTGGCCCCTATCAGTTCTCCATTGACGGTGGCGCAAACCAGCAGGCCATTGGTAATTACTCGAACCTGACGCCGGGTCAATATGATCTGCAAGTGGAAGACGCGGCGGGTTGTATCACAAACGGCTTGGCCACGATTGACGAGCCCGCGCCCTTCTCGATCACTGTCGACAGCACGGATGCGACCTGCGCCGGGCTGGCCGATGGCGAGATCACGATTACGCCCACGGGTGGTACGGCGCCCTATACTTACTCCATCGACAACGGCGCGACCACGCAGTTGGCGGCGACCTTCACGGGGCTGCCAGCCGGCAGCTACCCGGATGTGCTCGTGACGGACGACAACGGTTGTACGGCGACCGGTGGCACTTCGGTGATCAACGATGACACGCTGAGCATCGACATCGCTGCCGAGGACATCAGTTGCCCGGCCAACAGCGACGGCGATATCACACTCACCGGCCAGGGTGGTACGGCACCGTATGTCTACAGCGTAGACAACGGCACGACCTTCCAGGCGACACCAGACTTCACGAGCCTCGGCCCGGGCACGTACTTGCTTGCCATCCGCGACGCGAACAACTGTATCGCTAACGATGACACAGTTCTCGTAGAGGGCCCGGCCCTGAATGCGACCGTAAGCGTGGAAGCCACCAATTGTAACGGCAGCGCCGACGGTGTGATTGACATCAGCACCCTCAACGGTGAGGCACCTTATAGCTTCAGCGTAGACGGTGGCACCACCACCCAGCTCGACAGTGTCTTCAACACCCTGACCGCCAACACTTACGCGGTGCAGGTGGAAGATGCCAACGGCTGTCTCTACACCGAGATCGTTGACGTGACGCAGCCCGACGTGCTGGCGCTTAGCGCTGATGTCACCCGCCCGAACTGCGATGTGTCGCAAAACGGCAGCATCGAACTGACGGCCACCGGCGGCAACGGCGGCTATCAGTACAGCATCGACGGCGGTGCGCTGCAGGCGAGCAATCTGTTCGACAACCTGGATGTCGGCACTTACACGCTGGCCGTGGAAGATGACAGTGCCTGCACGACGAACATCACCGTTAATCTCCAGGCGAGCGATACGCTGGTGCTGGAAGTGGATGTAACGGGCGTGAGCTGTAATGGCGACGCCGATGGCGCGGTCGTGCTCACCGGCGCAAACGGTTTGGCACCCTACGAGTACTCGGCTGATAACGTGGTCTTTGATCCGGGCAACACCTTCACTGACCTGGCGCCGGGTAGCTACACCTACTACGTGCGCGACGGTTTCGGTTGCGAGGCGCAGTCGACCATCGTGATCGACGAGCCGGGCACGCTGCAGTTGCTCGCCTTTGTTGAGGATGTCTCTTGCACAGGCTTCGGTAACGACGGTGCGGTTGACCTCGCGGCTATCGGAGGTACGGATCCGATTCAGTACTCGAACAATGGCGTGAATTATGATCCGCTGGGCAGCTACAACAACCTGACACCGGGCGTCTATCAGTACTTCGTCCGCGATGCCAACGGCTGTGGCGACACGCTGACGGCACAGGTCAATCCGCCCGCACAGATCGACATCAACGGCGCGATCACGGACGTGCAGGGTGGGCCCAACGGTGGCAATGGCGAGATTGAAATCGCTATCTTCGGCGGCGATGCGCCCTACGACATCCAGTGGTCAAACGGCGACACCTCGACCTTTATCGACGGCCTGAACAGCGGCACGTTTACCGTTGACGTTACCGACGCCAACGGTTGCACTGGCACCGCCGAGTTCTTCGTCGACTTCACCAGCGGCCGCGACATGCAGCAGCTCGTGGAGGCCATCCAGATGTACCCCAACCCGACCGCCGGTCAGGTGACCGTCCGCGGGCAGTTCTCTGTTCAGCAGCCGGCCAACTTCACGCTCTTCGACATGAACGGCAAGCTGATCTACCGCCAGTCGCTCACCGCACCGGAGAACCCGCTGCACTTCGACCTCGCCGCCGGGGTCTACACCGTGCGCATCCAGCAGGGCGGGGCCGTCCACAGCCAGAAACTCGTCATCAGTCGATAATCGACTTTGAAGGTTTTCTGACGCGCGTGTAGGTGGATAGATTGTATATTTAAAACCGCCGCAGGCTTTGTGCTTGCGGCGGTTTTTTGGTTATGAACCAAGATGTTCAGGATTGGCGGGCAGGATTTTCAGGATGAATACCAGCCGTTACACTTAAGCCCATCCGACCCATTCGACCTTGCTCGGGGCAGGCTTCCGCTCAGGGCAGGTTGCTGCGCTCGGAATGACAAAAAAAGTTTTGGGATAACCCTGGTCTTTTATCCTGAAAATCCTGCCCGCCAATCCAGTACATCCTGGTTCTGAACCGGCAGCTTCTCGTGCAGCGCGTCGATGCGGTCGTGGATGCGTTCGAGCAGGTCGGCGATGGCCTCCAGCTCGGCATCGCCGCAGCCGTGCAGCTGGTCGACGCTCAGGCGGATGATGGTGCCCTCCGGTTGCTCGGCCTCCCACTTGCGCAGCGGTCCATAGAGCAGGGCGTCCAGGGCGTAAGCTTGGAGGTCTTCGGAGAGGCACTCCAGCACCTCGCGGCAGCCGATCATGGCCTTCTGGTACTGCAAATGGCTGGTCAGGGAGGTCGTTTTGGCCATGGGCTTGTGTTTGCGGTTGTGTTGTTCAATGATGCGCTTAACTTCGGCCTCCGTGATAGCAAACCAGTCTGCGATTTGTTTATTACTTAACCCAAGTTCCACAAAAGAAAGAACACATCTATCAAGTGAAGGGCCTGGAGTTGGGTTGGCTTCTTCGGAGAGGAAAAGGTCATATTCTATTGGAACCAGGCGATTTGATTTTAGCTAATTCCCTTCTGTGAGTTCTCTACCAATGCCAAACATGACGATGTCCGCATGTCGCCTTTGTTCGTCATCAAACTCCTTGAATGTACGCTTAAACCAATTAATATATTTATGATAGCCTTCCATATTTAATGCTGAAAAGTTATTGCCCACAATATATTTTCCATCTTTAATTTTATGAGCATCTTTGGATTTAATTTGTACGCCTTTGATTTTGCCATGCACAATAAAGTGAAAGAAAGCGGTTAGTGCTCGTCGGTCAATAATAGGCTCGGGGTTTGTTTTAGAGTCATAAGCGATATGCCGACCAAATTGATAGAACACGACACCCTGAATGTTCTTATCTGAATAGTATTCTTCAATTGTCAGGTCTTGAATGGCGCCTTCAATCATCCATTTAATTTTTGCAGAATCGCCGTTTTTCCAGACGATCATGCCTAAAATCGCTGCAATTGGGTCTAAGAGACTGTCCAACATCTTAAATTAACCGCTGTGCAAGAATCTGCACCATC
>CAZTEZ010000060.1:0-12969 GCA_964611815.1 uncultured Bacteroidia bacterium
TCCAGTGCGCGGGGCAGGCTGCCGTCGGCCAGGAGCGCGGCCTGCTCGGCCTTCTGGGCGCTCACCTCAAACTGCGATGCGAGCACCTGCTGAATGGCCTCGGGCTGCAAGCGCTTGAGCTGATAACGCTGCACCCGCGAGCGGATGGTTGCCAACAACTCGGCACTGCTGTCGATCGTGAGCACCAGCAGTGTGTCTTCGGGTGGCTCTTCGAGCAGCTTCAGGAATGCGTTGGCCGCCTGCACGTTCATCAGATCGGCCTGCCAGATGATCACGACTTTCAGCCGCGCCTGATAGGGCCGCAGCTGCACTTTCTGCTGCAGCTGGCGCATATCCTGGATGTAAATGCGGAGCTGTTTCGCCTTGTCGCCCAGCGCGTTGGCCCAGCCGGCGGCGTCCAGGTAGAGATTCTCGCCGAGAGCCTCGCGAAACTCGGGCAAGAAGTCATCGACGGTGTCGCTTGAGCCGCCAGAGCGACGTGAATAGATGGGCATGACGACGTGGATGTCGGGGTGTTGCAGCGCGGCGATCTGACGCAGGTTCTTTGCGTCTTTTACGGGCTGGTCGGGCATGCGATTCACGGCCTGGGCCACGGCCATTGCCATGCCCAGCTTGCCGATGCCCTCGGGCCCTTGCAGCAGGATGGCGTGTGGCAATCGCCCGGCACCCAGCGTCTGGTCAAACTGCGCCCAAAACGCCTCCTGGCCCAAGAGCTGCTCTCGTATCGGCTGATCTGTCGCCCAGTTCGGCATCAGGCTACCTCCGCACCAAAGCGCTCCTTGAATTCAGACGCCATTTTTTCCATGTAAACTTTCTCTTCGTTGGCGACTTCATCGATCTCTGACAGGATTTCGATGATCATGAAAATCGAATCCAAAATGCCGGGGTTGGCACCCACCGAGTTGCGGAACTCCTCCCAACAGTTCAGACCGTAGTCAAGATGCTGGTAATGGTCCCACTTCGAAAACTCAGGGTCTTGTTTTAACTGTTCTAACAGTTCAAAGTTGCTCTCGTACTCGCCGGGTAGGTTGTGCCGAAACTTGTACAACAGGATTTTAATCTCGTTCACCTCATCCACCGAAATGCCGCCATCGGCCTTCATCAGTCCGAGAAAGAAGTGCGCAACGGCCTCTACGCCTTTGACATCGGGTGTGTTGGGGTACTTGATCATGGGAGGGGGGGTTAACAAAAACAATAGTGCTCAAAGATTGAGCAGTCTTGCTTGGTGTCAGAAATGCCGACACTTTTGTACCTAACATGCAAAAGTCGGTTAAAATACGTATTGGGGGCAATCCTTTATCGTCGAAACTGCAACAGGAGCTTGCGAGCGTACTCAATAACAGTACGAAAAGTTTTGTGTGGCCCAATCAGGTGGCCGTCATCAGGTCGGCTGAAGACCCTTCGGAACGGCACACTGTTGAATGGAGAACGCTTTTTTTCAAGCGCCCTGCCCTTGCCTACACGCTCATTCGGCCCGGCGACCGCACCTGGGTTTTGCGCCCGGCATCGCCTCGCTTGCCGCTGCTGAGACTTGAACTTTGCACGGCAGATGACGACGACTACTTAACTGTCACCTTCACGTCTGATGCCCGCCCAGGTTTGGGTCGGATCATCGACGGCATCCTGGCGCGCAGTTTGATGAAGCGCCTGCAGTCGAACCTTGCCGTCTGGTTGCAAATCGAGCGATTGAAACCACTGCCTGAGCCGATTGAGCTATCGCGCGGGTTCTACTTCTTCTGCACCTGCCGACGTAGCACCAACTGGCCGTTTTGCGATGGCAGCCACAAGGGCAGCGCCTTCGAGCCCATCGCCAGACGCGTGCCCGTAGAGGGCGAAACCCTTCGCTTTTGCAGGTGTATGGCCAGCGAATCGTGGCCAGTCTGCGACAATTCGCACCTGAAAACCAATCAGTAAGCGGACGATTAATCCAGCACCTCGTCGATGAGGTAGACGTTGCGTTCGGGTGCGCGGCGGTTCACCATCTCCCCCAAAAAACCGGCGAGGAACATCTGCATGCCGATCACGATGGCGATGAGTGCGAAGTAAAACAGGGGCTGATCGACCACCTCGCGGTATTTTTCCGGCGGCACTTGCTGTGCGATGTAGATCAGCTTGCGCACCACCAGAAAGAGGCTGATGCCAAAGCCGACCAAAAAGCTTAGACTGCCGAGCGTACCGAAAAAGTGCATGGGCTTGCGCTCATATTTCAGCATGAACCAAATCGTGATCAGGTCCAGAAAACCGTTCACGAAGCGTTCGAGGCCGAACTTTGACGTGCCGTACTTGCGCGCCTGGTGCTGCACGACCTGCTCACCAATGCGTTTGAAGCCGGCTTTTTTGGCGAGGAAGGGGATATAACGGTGCATTTCGCCGTACACCTCTACGCTTTTCACGACTTTGTTCTTGTAGGCTTTCAGGCCGCAGTTGAAGTCATGCAGATGAATGCCTGTGACCTTGCGCGTCGTCCAGTTAAAGAACTTGCTTGGCACGGTCTTCATGATCGGGTCGTAGCGCTTTTTCTTCCAGCCGGAGACGAGGTCGTAGTTCTCCTCGACGATCTTTTTATAGAGACCGGGGATTTCGTCGGGGCTGTCTTGCAGGTCAGCGTCCATGGTGAGGACCACCCTGCCCTGCGCAGCCTGAAAGCCCACGTGCAGGGCGGCAGACTTGCCATAGTTGCGCTGAAACTTGCGTGCCCGCAAGTTGTCCGGGTACTGTTCGCGCAGCTGTTCGATGACCTGCCAGGAGCTGTCTGTGCTACCGTCGTCGATGAAGATGACTTCGTAGCGGTAGTTGTGCTCGGTGCACACGCGGTTGATCCAGGCCTTTAGCTCGGGCAGCGACTCCTCTTCGTTGAGCAAGGGGACGATGATGCTGATATCCAGTGGATAAGCGTCTTGCGGTGTGAGCGTGTGCGTGGCGGCCATAGATGCGTCGGCGATTTGAGTGCAAGTTAAAGGCTAATTGTTCTCGAAAGCAACAACGCGCGCTTACTGCGCACCGGGAACGCCGCCGGGCATGCCGCCGCCTTGCTGCATTTGCTGTTGCATTTGTTGCTGCATCTGCTCCATCTTGTTGGGGTCGCTGGCATTGATCGACTCCAGTTTGAAATCGTTGCCGAAGCGGGTCATCAGCAGCTGTATGGCGCTGGTCTTACCGCCGACTTTCACTTCGTAGATGGCCATCGCCATCAGCTTGCCATCCATCACGCCGACCTGGTGGGTGTAGAGCTCATAGTCGGTCACCTCGCCGAATTGCTTGAACTGCTCGCCCAACTCCTCGAACTTGGCGCGCGGGGTTTCCTGCTTGAAGCGCGTAGAGCTGAAATCGTAGAGCGCGCCCCAGTCGCCGGCTTTCACCTTCTCCATCATCGGGTCTGCGTGCTTCGTGATTTCGCGAATCGGCGTGTAGGGCTGCACCTGCACGTTGAAATCCAGCAGCTTATACCCACCATTTTGCGCCACCATTGAGAGAATGATGCCACCGCTGGTATACTTGAATTGCGCCTCGTACATCAACTGCACGGCATAGCCGAACTGCGGGTCGCGCCCGCTTTGCATGTCGACGCGGCGGAAATTCGAGAGGCTGCCGTAGATTTTTTTCGTAAAGGCCAGGTACTCGTTCCAGGCGCTTCTCGAGTACAGCTGGCGGCTGAGGGTGCTCATCTGGCCATAGAGCAAATCGTAGTTGCCCGATTTGTAGAGCCCAACCAGCTTATCGGCGACGGCCGGATTGAAGGGCGGCGCCCCTGCCCCACCCGGCATCGGCTGTGCACCGCCTCCGGATTTCATCAGCGAATCGAGCTGCGCCATGAACTGCTCTTCGTCGACGGCCGGTTGCGTGCCGGTCATATCAACTTCCATAGGCACCCCGGCAGCGTATACGATGGTGCGAATGGGTTCATCAGACTTAAAGCCGTCGTAGAACTTTGCCTCGCCATGTAGTTGACCATTCTTATATGTGTGCACTGACAACAACTTGCCCTGCGCGTTGTAGCGTTTGAGCGTGCCGTTTCCGGTGTTCAGCGTACCGCCGTCGAGGCCTTCACCCTTGATGTCCAGCGTCTTCTGCACCATCCAGGCTTTGCCATCCTGGTAGACCACGACTTGCGCCAGATTCCCGTTGTCGTAGTAGCGCTTATACTCGCCGTCGATTCGGGCAGAATCTTCGCCCAAAAAGCTGTACTCGGCTTTCAGAGGTTTGGCAGCGGCCGAATCACCCTCTGCCGTCTCGTAATAGAGTTTGACTTCCGTTTTGGAATCCCCACAGCCGTAAAGCACGGCGGTGATGGCAACGAAAAAAAGCAGGCGTTTGAGCATACGAATGGGCATACGAAACAGGGCTTGACTAGTGCGACGGCACGCATTGGTTGTCTAACGCGCAAAGGTACACAAGATTATTCGCTTTCAAACGCTTCGGGCAAGCGAACGAGGCAGAGTGTATCGGGTGCGCCCAGGTACACCAGCACCCCGCCCATGATGCTGAACGGGTCGAGGGCGTATTTTCGGGTTTCGGTCTGCAGTTGGTGGAGTAATTTCAGTTCCTCATCCTTGTAAACCAACAACTCCTGAGAAAGCAACCCGGGTGTTTCGCCACTGGGATCTTCGGCGTGGCGGGGGTAGACGCTCACGAAGGTGTAACCGTGGCGCGAAAACTCGTCGTAGTGCGGGGCCAGCGGCTGCTCAAACTGCTGCTGGGCCAACTGATAGGCCGTGGTGGGCTCGGCGCGGTCGGTGTTGCGAGCATGCGGCAGATGCACGTGCAACTGCTGCTTAAAGAGCGTCTGCTGGGCTTTGTCGGCTGAGAGGTTTTTTCGCTGCTGGCTTACCCAGTCGAACAGAAAATAGTCGGTGATGCCCGGAAACTGCGGGTCTTGCCACTGCCCAACGAGGAGTTGGTCCTTCAAGTTCGCCTGAATGCCGACCCACGCATCGAAGGTTGTGTCTGTTTGATGCAAAATGCGGAAGTCATCACCCAGGTCAACCAGCGCGAACTGCACACGGTCGTCTGCATCGCGCAACTCAACCACGAGGCTGGTGTTTTTGGCATCGGGCAGGATGCGCCAGACGCGGTGGATGAAGGTGTGGGTGGTGGGTTGCAGCATAAGCAGTTAGTCATAACTCCACATGATCTAACAGTCGGCCGACGACCGCCCGGCCGTCCAGATTCTCGGCCTCAGCTTCATACGTCAGCATAATGCGGTGATTCAGCGCATCGACGGCCACGGCCTTCACATCGTCTGGCGTTGCGTAATCGCGTCCGTGAATGAGTGCCCAGGCACGCGCTGCCAGGTGCATAGCGATGCTCGCCCGTGGCGAGGCACCGAACTCGATGAGGTGTTCAAAGTCTTTCAGCCCGTGCGCCTTGGGGTCGCGGGTGGCCGATACGAGCCGCACGATGTACTCTTCGAGGCGCTCTTCAATGCGGATGCTATCGACGAGTTTGCGAAACTCCAGCAGCTCTTTCGGCGTCAGTTTGGGCTTCAGCTTTTCGCCACTGTCGGTTTTCGCAACTCGCCGCATAATCTCCAGCTCCTCTTTGTCTGTCGGGTAGCCCACGAAAATCTTGAGCATAAAGCGGTCACCCTGCGCCTCGGGGAGCGGGTACGTGCCCTCCTGTTCGACGGGGTTCTGGGTGGCCAGCACGAGAAATGGCCTGGGCAGCTTGAAGCTCTCGCCGCCGATGGTCACCTGCTTCTCTTGCATGGCTTCCAGAAGCGCCGACTGCACTTTGGCAGGCGCGCGGTTGATCTCGTCGGCCAACACGATGTTCGCAAACACGGGGCCCTGTCGCTTCTCAAATGTCGCCTCACGCGGGTTGTAGATTTCGGTGCCCACCACGTCGGCAGGCAGCAGGTCAGGCGTGAATTGCACGCGGCTGAAATCGAGCTTCAGCGACTCCGCCAGTGAGCTGACCGTCAGCGTTTTCGCCAGGCCAGGCACCCCTTCGAGCAGGATATGGCCATTCGTCAGCAAGCCCACGAGCAGCTTGCGCACCATATCGCGCTGGCCCACGACCCGCTTGGCGATCTCGTTTTCAACGGCTTGCAGCTTTTCGGTGGCATCTTTAACGGCGTTACTCATAGGCGTAGGCTTTTCGGGGCGCGCTGGCCCGGGCTGGCGCAAATTACGCAAACTGCTTGGCGTTGGGGCAAAGCTTGGTGGCGCATCCTCAAAAGCACAATTTTTCGCGGCTTTTTCGTGCCGAGGTTTTGCAGCGAGAAGATAAGCGCGTATATTTGCACTCCGTTGCAAACGCAGCGGCATGATTTACGAAAAACTGTCTCCGTAGCTTAACTGGATAAAGCACCTGACTACGGATCAGGAGACTGAGGGTTCGAATCCTTCCGGGGACACAACAACCATGCACAATCGCCTCTAGGAGTAATTCTAGGGGCGTTTTTGGTTATAGAAATCGAAACTCTACAGACCGCCGGTATCCAACAGTTGACTTAACATTCAGGACACAAAAACGAAACTCCTTTAAGAGTTCATCGTCAACACATCTTACTACATTTACATTTTAAGAACTAAAATAAGGCACTAAAAAACAGTCAATTAGCGTTTCGAGATTGATAGTTGACTGACCTAAAGCATTTCGATTGACTCTAAACACCTAACGATGAACACATTAAAGAAATTACTTGCAAGTGTTTTAACAGTTGCCCTCACGACTACGCTAATGAGTTGCGCAGCTGTACTCAAGAATAAAGGGTTGCACCCAGACTACGCCTGAAAGAGCTATAACCTACCTACCAAAAAGGCGCTAATAGTCACAACGAGCCATGGCGTATTGAGCAAGCCGGGCGAAACTACTGGTGATTCCACTGGTGTTTTTGGCTCAGAGATGACCATCCCTTACTACGAGTTTTTTGATGCGAACATGCAAGTGCATGTCGCGAGTGTTAAAGGCGGGCAGATCCCAATCGATCCGCAATCATTTAAGCGCTACTTGATGTCGGACTCAGACAAGCGATACAAAGAGGATAATAACTTCCAGCAGAAAGTAAGTAATTCCATTCCGCTTTCTGATGTCGACTTCAAAAACTACGATGTTGTTTTCTTTTCCGGCGGTTGGGGCGCTGCTTATGATTTGGGTTCGGAAGAAATCGGCAAAAAAGTATCTGATGCGTATTACAACTCAGATGTTATTTTCGGCAGTGTTTGTCATGGCGCATTAGCTTTTACGAAGGCGAAGGCAAAAGATGGCGAGTATCTGATAAAAGGCCGTTCGATGACGGGCGTTAGTCAAAAACAACCGGATCAATTAGATATCAAATTTACTCCTTTGCACCCGGAGGAGGAACTCAAAAGAGCTGGTGCAGTCTACTCCTGCTCTACCGGCAAGCGCGATTTCTTCGAAACCAAAACCGTTGTCGATGAAGAAAAGCGATTTGTGACCGGCCAGAACCAAAATTCGAGCCATGAGACTGCTCAAATGATCATGGAACTGATGAACTCAAAATAACCCCAACAACTATGCGATCAACTCTTTTATGTCTAGTACTTTGTGTGCTGGCAACTGTAAGTGCTTTTGCGCAAAATACCCCGAACATTGTTTTGATTTTGGTGGACGATGCCGGACTCATGGATTTCGGTGCTTATGGCGGTGAAGCCAGGACTCCGAACATCGATAAGCTCACGAAAAACGGCACCATGTTCACAAACATGCATGCCTCACCGGTGTGCGCGCCATCTCGCGGCATGCTCATTACAGGCTCGAACAACCACGTAGCTGAGGTGGCCAATCTGCCGGAAATGCTACCTGAAGAGTACAGAGAAAAAGAGGGCTATGAAGGAGAATTGAATGATAAAGTGCAAACCATCGCTACGCGATTGAATGAGCTCGATTACAACAACTATGTAGCTGGGAAATGGCACCTCGGACATAATGATAAAACGTTACCTGTTTATAGAGGTTTTGACCGCTCTTTTGTCTTGGGCGGATCTGGAGCGGACAACTATTCAGATAATGGCTACTTGCCCTTCAAATCCAAGGGCAAGTGGTACAAAGACGGCAAGAAGACTCACCTACCCGAGGATTTTTATTCTTCAGAGTTTTATGTCGATCAGATTATTCAGTTTCATAAAGAAGAGACAAACGCTGACAAGCCGTTTTTTACTTATCTCGCTTTTCAGGCTGTCCACACACCAGTTCAAGCACCTAGAGAGTTTACTGATAACTACTTAGAGACTTATAAACAGGGCTGGGATGTGCTGCGTCAGCAGCGTTTCGAGAAAGCAAAAGAGCTGGGGATTGTACCCCAAAATGCAAAGATGAACCCCACGCTGGAAGGCATTCCGAAATGGGATGATTTGAAAGCTGAAGAGCAAGCAGAATACGCCACGCACATGGCAATGATGGCGGGTATGATTGAAGCTATGGATTTTCACATTGGTCGCTATATACAATTCCTGGAAGAAAAAGGACTGGCTGAAAACACCGTGTTTATCGTTGCATCTGACAACGGACCTGATGGCGGAGACTACTCTCCAATTAGAAGATGGACAAAGCGCCAAGGCTACCATTATGATTACGACGAGAAAGGTGGTGACCGCTATTTCGGGTATATTGGTCCAGGCTATGCGTCAGCCATTGCAGCACCATTCTCATACTTTAAATACTACACAGGTGAAGGGGGATTGCGGGTATCTTTAATCATTTCAGGAAAAGGCTTACCCAAAGGAAAAAAAGATGGTGAACTCTGTTTTATAACGGATATCGCCCCGACCATTTACGATATAGTTGGTCTGTCCCCTGCTGCAAAAGAAGGCTTTGCACCGCTTGCCGGTAAAAGTATCTTGCCACACATTGAAGACAATAGCAAGCCGATTTATGAAGAAGATGAGGGATTTGGAGTTGAAGCTGCCGGATGCTCAGCCTACTTTTTAGGTGACTACAAAATCACAATGAACAACGCACCTTATGGTGATTTCAAGTGGCGCTTGTATAATCTGAAAAAAGACCCTTGTGAAACAACGGATCTCTCATCGGAAGAGCCGCTCGTTTTCCAAACGTTACTAGCACGATACGAGGCTTTTGCAAAAGAAGTTGTAGTGGTTGCAATGCCACAAAGCTACAATGCACAAAAAGAGGTTGCCAAAAAATCAAAAAAGGCTTTGATAAATCCCTTCAAATAAATGTTTGTGCGTCTGGTTTTAGTCATCATCGCCTTCCAGTTTGTCTTTTTTTCGACAACAGCACAGCGGTTAGAAGTCGTTACTTACGCGCAATTCAAAGCATTTGTAGAGGCGACCGATTATGTTACAGACGCTGAAAAATTCGGCTGGTCATTTGTTCAGAAAAATGTGTTTGATTTCAAAGCTATAAATGGTGCGAATTGGAAAAGACCAAATGGCATCGATTCTGTGGAATCAGATCACCTGCCGGTGACGCAAGTTAGCTACAATGATGCGCTAGCGTATTGCAAATGGTCAGAGACGGAACTACCCGACTACCAGGCATACTGGACGTTAATCGAGAATGATCAGAGGCCAATTGTTATTAACAATCAACGTCCGATCACGGTGGTGCAAGAGGTCAATGTTCTCGGCAACGTATGGGAGATTACTGCAACAACTCAAGGGGATTCTACCCGACTCGCTGGCGGCTCCTTGTATTGTTCCAGGCACACCTGCCATGGTACGTCGCGTAAAAAAGAATTATACGTCGATAAACAAACCGGCAATACGCACATCGGTTTTGCTGTTATCAGAATAGATGATTGAAGCGTTGTATGATGTGCTACCATCATTAGACACCTCCATCGGACGCATTCTTTTGGGGGTTAGTAACTGTGAACGCACCCTTCAAACCATCTTACGTTCAAGAACAAATGGTGAAATATTTTTTACAAAAAATTACTGTAAATGTTGTTTTCAAACAAAAAACTTGGTCTAATGAACGCCTTTGATCTTAGTCTTCAGTTGTGATAGTCATTTACTGAGTGAATTCCCAATCGATTAAACTCATTTGTTTCGGTATTTATCCAGCTTGACGGAGTGAAAACACCTGATTCTGCAGACAAGTCAAAATTGAGGAACCTAGTTGCCCTAACCCACGTCTTGTGAGTATGAACATTAAGGTCATCGGGGCGGGGTTTGCAGGGCTTTCAGCAGCTTGTCACCTTGCTAAAGCGGGTTACGACGTGGAGGTGCTCGAAAAACACAGTGGGCCTGGCGGTCGCGCACGTCAATTCCAAGCCGAGGGTTACACCTTTGACATGGGGCCCTCGTGGTACTGGATGCCGGATGTATTCGAACGTTTTTTTGAGCAATTTGGCCGCAAGCGTAGCGACTACTACGACCTCATCCGCCTAGATCCATCGTACACCGTGCGCTGGAGCGATGGCAGCGCCTGGGACATCCCCGCGAACTATGATGAACTGAAAGCTTTGCTCGAACAAGATGAGCCTGGTGCCGGTGCCAAGCTGGATCAGTTCATGGCAGAAGCGGAGTACAAGTATGAAGTTGGCATCAATAAGCTCGTTTACAAACCAGGCCAAAGCCTGATTGAGTTTGCAGACCCCGGCTTCCTCAAGGGCGTTTTCCGTCTGCAGGTGTTTAGTTCGATATCGAAGCATATTGCGAAGCATTTCAAATCGTCGAAAATCCGTCAACTGATGGAGTTTCCAGTGCTCTTTTTGGGTGCGCTGCCAGAGCAGACACCGGCGCTTTACAGCCTGATGAACTACGCCGACATTAAGGGAGGCACTTGGTATCCGCCCGGTGGCATGCACGAGATCGTGAAAGGCATGGTGCAGCTTGCCGAGGAGCTGGGTGTGAAATTTCGCTACGATTGCACGATTGAACGGTTGAGTCCTGAAAACGGCCAAGTGCGACGTTTGCAAACCAGTCAAGGCGAGTTGGCGGCCGACATCGTGGTCGCCGGTGCCGACTACCACCATGTTGATCGCCACCTGTTGCCTGAGCGCTACCGCCAGTATAGCAAGAAGTATTGGGACAAGCGCGTGATGGCCCCTTCGAGCTTAATTTACTACGTAGGCATTGACCACAAGCTGCCGAAACTACATCACCATACGCTGTTCTTCGATGCGGATTTCGCAAAACACGCCGCTGAAATTTACACGCAACCGAATTGGCCAGACAATCCGCTGTTCTACCTTTGTGCACCATCAGTCACGGATGCTAGTGTAGCGCCGGAAGGACACGAAAACCTGTTCTTCCTGATTCCGGTTGCAGCAGGACTGGAGGATACGCCCGAGCTCCGCGAACGCTATTGGGACGGCCTGTGCGATCGCCTGCAGACGCAGACCGGCGTGGACATCCGTCCGCATGTGCAATATAAACGCAGCTTTGCGCAAAGTGACTTCATCAACGACTATAACGCCTTCAAAGGCAATGCTTATGGGTTGGCCAACACGCTGTTCCAGACGGCGATTTTCAAGCCCCGCATGCAGCACAAGCACCTCAAGAATTTGTATTTCACCGGTCAGTTGACAGTGCCCGGTCCCGGCGTACCACCGTCGCTGATTTCAGGTGAAGTGGTATCAACGCTCATCTCCAAGCATCATCCAACGACCTCATCTCCAAACTCAAAATGGAACTCTACCACGACGTCGCCCGCCGTACCGGCCGGCTGATTACCAAACGCTACAGTACCTCCTTTTCGCTGGGCACACGCCTGCTCTCAAAAGATCTTCGCGATGCGATCTACAGCATCTACGGCTTCGTTCGACTTGCCGACGAAATCGTGGACACCTTTCACGCGCACGATAAAGCGGCTCTACTCGCCCAGTTTCGCACAGAAACCTGGGTAGCAATCGAACAGCAAATTAGCCTCAACCCCGTTCTGCAAGCGTTTCAGCGGGTGGTGAATCAATACAAGATTGATCATCACTACATCGAAGCGTTCTTTGACAGCATGGAGATGGATCTCAACAAGTCGGTCTACAACATCGACGGCTATCAAGAGTACATCTATGGCTCGGCAGAGGTCGTCGGGCTGATGTGCCTGCAGGTCTTCTGCCGTGGCGATCGTGAGCAGTTTGAGCAGCTGAAAGCGCCTGCCCGGCGTTTGGGCGCGGCCTTCCAGAAAGTCAATTTTCTCCGCGATTTGAATGAGGATTATCAGGAGCTTGGTCGCACTTATTTCCCGAATCTCGACCTAACAAGCTTTACGCCCGACGCTAAAGCACAAATCGAATCTGAGATTGACGCCGATTTCAAAGCCGCCTGGGAAGGCATTAAAGCCTTGCCGCAGGGCAGCAAGCTGGGGGTATATGTGGCATATATCTATTACAATAATTTGTTCAAGCGCATCCGAAACAAACCTGGTGAGGTGCTTTTTAACGAGCGTGTGCGCGTACCAAACTATTACAAACTTTACCTGATGGCGGCCTCTTACATGAAGTACCGCTTTCGGATGGTCTGAACGCCTCAGGAATGATGATGTCGAATACTCATGCTCCTATGGCGGCTGTGTTGGGTGCAGGTATCGGCGGCCTTGCAGCCGCGATTCGCTTGCGCCTAAAGGGGTATGCAGTGCGGGTGTTCGAGCAGAACGAGTATCCGGGTGGCAAACTCACGAGTATACGACTGGGTGACTATCGTTTCGATGCCGGTCCATCGTTGTGCACCCTTCCGGACAAAATCGACGCGGTGTGTTTGGCGGCGGGTCGTGACCCCCGAGAGTACATCAACTACAAGCCGCTTAAAGAGTCTTGCCGCTATTTTTGGGGAGATGGTACAGTATTTTTGGGATGGGAAGACCCGCAAGCGTTTGCTGCTGAGGCGCAGAAGGTTTTCGACGTGAAGGCAGACAAAGTGATTACACACCTGGCCGATAGCCGCACGACTTGGGAAAACACCCGAGAGCTGTTCTTAGAACGCAGCCTGCACAAAACCTCGACCTACGCAGAAGCCAACACATTCAGAGCTCTGGCCAAAACCCCTCCCAATAAACTGTTTTCGACGCTCAACAAGCATAATGAACGGCTGGAGCATCCCA
>CAZTEZ010000061.1:0-2840 GCA_964611815.1 uncultured Bacteroidia bacterium
GAAGCCGAGATCGACCACGGCCGTGTGCGCCACAAACTCAGCGAGGGTCTCATTCACGTATTTCGCATTCACCCCAAAGCTGAACATATCAGTCAGCTGGCGGGCGTAGCTGAGGCCTACGGCCACGTTGTAGGCACTGAAGTATTCACCCGTACCATCGGGTTGCAGCTCGGTGCGGCGCTCCATTTCGCCGGTCGTCAAGGATTGCACGCTCAGGCCGAAGGTGCCCACTTTTTTGAAGGGACGTGCCACCGAAAAGTAGGAGTTGTGCAGCCCGGCCATCCAGAAGGTGTTGGAGGCGCCGAAGCTCATCCCCTCGACGTCCGTAATCGCAGCTGGATTCCACTGCAGGCTGTACGCATCGCCTGGGTTGGCCACCGTGGCACCGCCCATGGCTTCAGCGCGTGGGCTGACACCGATCTTCAGGAAGGTCAGCGCCGAAATGCCGGCCCGTTGCCCGCCCAGGTTCGGGAAGAGCTGTGCACTCAGGCTCATCGGGAGCAGCGCCAGCAGGAGTAAGGTGAATCGGGTAAATCGCATCATGCGTCGGGTTTACAGCAGATGAGCGGAATGGACTAGAAGTTGAAGTTGACGCCGAACAGCAGTTGGCGGGGTTGCAAAAAGCGCGCGGGGTTATCTGGTGGGGTGCCAGAGTCCAGCGGGCTCGGGAAGCGCGGGTTACGGGTGTCGAAGGGCAACGGGTCGCCGGGGTAATAGGCGTCGCCGGTCACGCCGTTGATCAGTGCAGCGTTGTCGGTGTTAAAGAGGTTCTTGCACTCGATATACACGCCGACATAGCTCGTGCGCTTGCGATTCAGGAAGAAATCCCGCGTCAGGCGAACGTCGAACCAGAACCAGGGGGTGCCGATTTCTGAGAATGGCCGGTCGTCGAGGCGCTCGTAAATCGGACGGCCGGTCAGCTCGTCAACGCCATTCTGCTCGAACGGCGTGTAACGCAGCCCCGACTTATACGTACCGGCGATGAAGAGGCGGAAGTTTTTGGCGAAGCCCCAGGCCGAGTCGGTCTTGAAGGTCATGTTCGTCTTGATGTCCAGCGGGCGGTCCCAGGCCAGGAATTGCTCTTGTGTGAGCTCGACGGCGCCAGTATTTACGATCTGCAGTGCTGACTCAGCAGCCGTGTTCGATTTACCCGTCGCCACCTGATAGCCTACAGAAATCTGTCCGTCGAACCAGTTGCCAATGCGTTGGAAGTACTGCACCTCCACACCGCGCACGCGGGCGTAATCTTGGTTGATGAACATGCGCTTCTCGACCAGGCGACCGGTCTGGTCGGCCACCGTGACGCGACGCGAGACGATGAAGTCGAATTTATCGTTGTAGAAGGCCGTCACCTGGAAGGCCGAGTTTTTCGTGATCTTCGATTTCAGACCCACCTCATAGCCCACGGTAGCTTCGGGGTTCAGGTTGGGGTTGCCGAGGAAGGAGAGGAAGCTGCGGTCTTGGTACACGGGGTCGAGCCCGGCGTAAACAAAACGCGGGTGCGGGTGGCGCAAGCTGTGGCTGTAGTTGAAGTACAGCACATTGTTCGATGTGATCGGGAAGCTCACGCGCACTTTCGGCAGAATGCGGGCCTTCCAGTTGCGACCGAAAAGTGCGACGTTCTCATTCATGTAGTCCTGGCGAATCTGATCGACGACCGGCGACTCTGGGTTATTCACGGCATCGTCGGCAGTTTTGCCCATCGACCAGTAGCTGAAGCGAACACCCAGCGTCGCGATGATGCCCTTGAAGCGAATATTGTCCGAGAAGAAGAAACCACCAGTAGCCGGGTTCACCTTCCAAATCTCGTTCGAAATGCCCACGCGGTTCGACGAGAAGGTCGTGCTGTCGTTGATCTGAATCGGCGCGCCCACCCACGGCGAGGTCACGTCGATCCACTGGTATTCTTGCTCGCGGTGTTCCCAGCCCATGCTGAAATAGTGCGCCTCAGACTTCGGTTTGAAGTAAAACGTCGCTTTCCCGGTGTACTCCTGCGCATAGTGGTCGTGCCACAAACGAGCGATGCCACCATTGTTCACAAAGCCATCGCCTGGCAGGGTAAAGACCACACTGTCGTTGGGCTGAAACACCTCGACTGGGTCAGTTGTAATGGACGCTGGATTGTACACCTGCAAGGGCATTTCGTCGCGGAAAGGTCGTCCGTTGGCATCTGCGCGCAAGTTGGTGAACAGTCGACCAGCCGTCAGCTTCATGGTCCAGCGGTCGCTGAGTGTCATACGGAAGTTGGCGACCGTCAGATTGTTGCGGTGGGTGTAGGTATTCGCCTGATCGGGTTGCTCGGCGAATCGCCATTGCAAGCCCGGCACCATGATTTCATCGTTGCCGACGATCTGCAGCATGCGCGTGTTCTGGTTGATCGTCATGCTCTGCTGGCTCGATACCGTCAGCTTCATGCCCGGCTTGATGCGGTAGGTCAGCTTCAGCGTGCCATTCCAACGGTTGTCCTGGCGCGGCGCAAGGAAGCTGTTCAGGCCTTCGTCGTCTACTAAAGAACTGCGCAGTTGGTCGGCATAGATGCCGAAAAACTCGTCGGTGAGCTTCATGCTGCCACTGGCGAAAAAGAACAGGCGCTCGCTCCAGGGCACGTAGTATTTCGTGCCATCGTTATCCTCATAGGCATCTTCACCTTCGTCCTCATCGTCATCGTCGTCGTCGTCGTCGTCTCGATCGCGCTGTGGCTTTTTGTCGAGGAACGGCAGCAGCGGGCCACTCATCGAGAGCATCAGGTGGTCGGTGTTCCAGCCGGGCGTCCAGTGGGGGTCGAAGCCGAGGTTGTCGCGCATATACTGCCCGGCAAAGTTAAAGCCCTTGCCACCCTC
>CAZTEZ010000061.1:2850-6326 GCA_964611815.1 uncultured Bacteroidia bacterium
GTTGCAATCACACCTGCCGTACCGCCAGCGTACTCTGCGCCCGCGCCGCCCGTGATGACCTCTACACTTTTCACGGCGTTACTCGCGACATCCAGCCCGAAGCCCGTACCTGCGAGCGGGTCCTGCGCACTCACGCCATCGACCAGGTACTGCGTCTCGTAGACTCGGCCACCGCGAATCTGCAGGCCGTCCGGGGTTTTGTTGACCCCAGCCTGCAGCGCTACCACATCCTGAACGTCCGTCACGTTCATATCTTTGATCTGGTCGGCGTTGATTTTCATGCTGCTCTGGCCGTCTTCCAGGTCGATGATCATCTCCTGGCCGACGATCTCGACGGCATCTGTAGTGAGGTCCTGCGACTTAAGTATAAAGTCAACGGTAGTGGTCTCGCGATTTTTAATCGTAATCCCCGTGTTCACCTTTTCGGCAAAACCGATGTACGTGACGCGAACGGAGTAGTCGCCTTTTTTGATGCCTTTGATCTCGTAATAGCCCTGATCGTCGGTGTAACCCCCGTTGTAGGTACCGACCACGAACACCGTGGCGCCCGTGATGGGGTCCCCGTTGGTGTAGTCCACGACCCGCCCTTTGAGCGTGCCCTGGGCGATAATGGCCCCCGGCAGCAGGAGCAAAACAAACAGACAGCAGATGAAGGTGTTGCGGTGCAGCATAGCGGCGTGCGTAGGCAGAGTTGCACAATTTGCGCTAAAGTAAGGGTTTCAGCCACACACAAAAGCCGGGCGAGCATGTCAGGGCTCAAGCACACGGCCAACATGACGAAACATGCATCGTAAGCAACTGTTTATCAATGCCTAGCGACTAAGAAATGGCTAGATTAACAAACGTTTAACATCTGCTAAAGAGAGTTTTAAGTCTCTGAGTACATCAAAGCCCTACGGCGCTCAGCAAGCCTTCAACGCCTGCTTAAGCGTCGGGTGCGAGAACTCAAATCCCGCCTGCTGCAGGCGCTCGGGCAGCACCCAGCGACTTTTCAGGATCAGCTCCGTTTCGGTGCCAATCATCGTAGCGCCGACTTCCAGTAGCCTTGCGGGTGCGGGGAGCCCAACGCCCGGGCCCCACTTTTGGCGAAGCTGTCGCATCAGCTCGGTGTTCGTGACTGGCTCGGGTGCAGCGAGGTTCACTGCGCCGTCGAGCTCGCTTTGATAAAGGAACTCGGTTGCGCGGGCGAAATCATCGGCGTGCAGCCACGAAAACATCTGATCGCCTGGCCCTTGCTTCCCACCCAAGCCGAATAGCGCCAGGCGCTTGAGCGGTTTTAGCAAATGGTTATTTTGGTACTTGCTCGGGCTGGCCAGAACGATGGCAATCCGCATAGCCACGCGTCGCGTTTTGGGTAACTCCAGCCTGAAAAGTTCTTGCTCCCAGGCCTCCACCACGCCGACCGAAAAGCCTGTTCCGGCCTCGCCGTCAGCCTCCGTTTGTGGGCGGTCCATCGCGTGGCGGTAGTAGGTCGTCGAGCTGGAGTTGAGCCAGACCGGCGGGGGCTGGTCGCAAGCAGCGATGGCCTCCGTGAGCTGGCGGGTGGTCTGCACGCGCGACTTCGTGATCAACTGTTTGTTGCGTGCGTTGTAGCGGCAATTCACAGACTTGCCAGCCAGATTAATCAGCAGGTCAGCGCCATCCAGCACCGGGCGCAGGTCGTCGCTCCAACTCGCGTAGTGGAGCTGCCCAACATTCGGACGCTTGCGCCGGCTGATGATCGTGATGCGCTCGCATAGTGGGCGGTAGTAACGAATCAGAGCTTCGCCCAAAAAGCCGGTACCGCCGGTGATAACGAGGTGTTGTAGTTTGGTTTCCATGTGTAAAGAACTAACTCTAATTACTATTTACACAACTTTCAATAATTAGTGAAAGGTGTGAGTGCTTTTCTTTTCGAGATAACCCCCACTGCACCCGAACGATACGGCCCATGAAGTGTTAATAATATACATACTTCCATTAAAGACTAATTTACAGCACTTTAAAAGTTTCCTTCTAATCATCCGACTACCTATGTTTGAACACAGAGCCCCCCGCATCGCTATTTTCGGCCCCAGCCTCATGAGCGCCTATCGCAACCCCGACGCCTCGTATTATCGTGGCATGCTGCGCTGCCTGAGCGAGCTGGGCTACAACATCACCTTCTACGAACCCGAAGCGTTTGATCGTCAAGACCACCACGATATCAACCCGCCAGCCTGGGCGACGGTGAAGACTTATAAAGACGAAAAAGACAGCGTGGACGACGCTCTCAAAGGCGCCAGCAGCGCTGAGATCCTCATCAAAGCGAGTAACATCGGCGTTTGGGACGATTACCTGCGCGAAAAGCTCCTGGAGTGCAACGCCCGCGACAAAATGGTGATGCTCTGGGAGATGGAAGCGCCGATTCGTCTGACCGCATTGAAAGATGACAAGCAAGATCCGCTGCACAAACAGATCGCCGAATTCGATGCGATCGTGATGAGCAGTGGTGGCGACCACGCTCAAAAGGCCTTTACAGAATACGGTTCGAAAGCGGCGCATGTGGTCTACCCCGCTGCCGACACTTCGATTTTTGAACCCGAGGACGGCCACGAGCGCTTCGCCAGCATGCTGGCGTACATCGGCGACAGCAAGCCCGACCGCGACCCGCGCACATTGGTCTACCTTAACGAAATTGCGCGACAGCTTCCCGAAAAGCGTCTCTTAATTGGCGGCGAGGGTTGGCAAGACACCCCCCTACCCGATAATGTGGATGCTTTCGGCCATGTGTACACCGGTGACCTCAACCTGCTATACAACAGTGCCCGGGCGGTGCTCGTGCTCAACCGCAAGCCGATGGTCGACTGGGGGTATGCGCCCAGCACACGACTATTCGAGGCTGCGGCGGCTGGTGCGGCGATCATCACCGAACCGATGGGTGGGCTCGACGAATTTTTCACACCTTTCAAAGAATTGCTGACTGCCAACGATGGCACCGAAGCGGCTTCTAAGCTACTGGCGCTCAGCCCGGACAAAGCCACAGAATTAGGCAGGAACGCTCGAGAGTATGTGCTCGCAAACCACACCTACGAAGACCGGGCGCGTCACATGGACCGTATCATCCGCGACACGTTTGAGCGCAAACAGCCTGAGAAAGTGCGCACCCAAGCCAACCACCGGATGTAATTGGTACAAAACAGTACCCATCCACTGATTATCACTCAGCAAATCGCTGATTATCTACAGTGAGCATTTGCTGACTCAAAACTGACGCTGAAAACCAAAAACAGCCCTAGCAATACTGCTAGGGCTGCTTTGTCGGGGTGAGAGGATTCGAACCTCCGACCTCTTCGTCCCGAACGAAGCGCGCTACCGGGCTGCGCTACACCCCGAGAGGTCTGAACAGTGCCTTATGATTAAGGCGGATGCAAAGGTACGCTTTTCCGAGTCGCTGGGCAAATTCAGCAGCCAGGTTTGCACCGTGAAAGAAAACAGGCGCATCGGTGGATGCGCCT
>CAZTEZ010000061.1:6336-12957 GCA_964611815.1 uncultured Bacteroidia bacterium
TTTAGAAAAAGCGGCGTCTTCGAATTAACGCTCAGCTTCTCCCCCAGTGTCATTTTGCTGCAGGTCGCGCTGTACTGGTAAGGGTTGCTGCAATTTTGCAGGCCGTGTCTTCGGAGCTGTGCCACGCTTGATGTTCACTTTTTCCAGGCTACCGACCCCGTAAATAGCCTTTTCTTTGGGCTGATCGTACAAGTGGGGCATCAAATAGCGGCCTTTGGTTTCGTCAGACTTTTCTTCTACCACTGGACGCTTGTGACGTTGCATGTAGGGGTCGTTGCGCACAGCTGTTACCGTCCAGCTCACTTCCACTTCGGGCTTGTCTGTTTGAATAACGAACTGGTTATTGGCGATTTTTTCTTTGACGATGGCTTGCGCAAATTCGTTCACTACGGTCAGATTGTAGGTAAATCGGGTATTGAGCGATTCGAAATAATCTGGCAGTTCAACGGTGGCGAAGCCTTGTGAATCGGTTTCGATCATTCCAGTGTACATCGTATAGGGTTCAGGGCCCTCAATGCTGTAGTGGTTGAGGTAATAGTTCTCGGGATCCAACGGGTGGTCAATGTGGAAGAACTTGGCGGCACTGGAACCTAAGTCGCCGTTGAAGAAGCCAGCCCAGGGGGCGCCGTTGAAAGGAATCCCAGCGGAGCCATTTGCTGTTCCAGGAGCTGTCGGCCCCGTCACTGAGAGACCACCACCGAAAGATTCTCCATATACAGCCACAGCTTCGGTATTCGTACTTGCGTTTACCCCTGAAACGCCGAAGGTGATAGCAGTAAGACCACCGGGAATGAAACTATTAAAAACAGCTTGGCCCAGCACCCCACTTGGGACGGTGCCAGCCAAAGGCCCAGTTGTCGGGCCACGAAATGCATCTGTCAGGCCCACCACGCCAGCACCAGCACCAGTTCCACCAGAAGCACCTCCAGGTTGGTACTCGCCTCTCAATCCGGCACCTGTGCCCGTAGTGATTGCCCTACCATACACACCGATCGTGCCGTTGGCAGTCGTACCTAACGAAAAGCCAGCCACACCAAAAGACCCAGATGTATTCGCGGCGACTTCACCCTGGACACCCCGTGTTGCGCCCGTTCCCGCAGATGCAATGCCATGCACAGCTTTGGTTTCGTCTGTGGTACTGCTGGTTTCGCCATACACACCGACGACCTCACCGGAAAGGCCAGACGCGATACCAGTTACCCCGGAAGAAAAGTCAGTTGTAGAGCCCACCTGCCCTTGAACGCCTGTAACAGCGCCCGCGCCACTAGCCAGACCAAAAACACCAATGGAGCCATCGGTGTTGCTGGCAGTAGTGCCTGTTACACCGTAGGTAATTCCTGAAGTGGCATCGGCGAAGCCAGAAACACCAGCCGCAGTATTGTCCGAGCTAGTGGTTTGGCCCTGCACGGCACCACTTGATCCGGCTGTGGTTGTACCCAATACGCCTACACCGGCCGCGTTCATTTCGCCAACTACTGCAGCCACCCCTGGTTGATCGGAAGTGCCTTGAATAGCAGTCTGATTGGTCGCATCGGCCTCGGCGTAGAACCTTGTTCCGGCGGGTGGTGAGGTACTGTTTACCGACAGTTGACCCGCCCCTGTGAAGCTCATCAGATTACCGTCTTGATTGATGTCTGTATCACGAATGAGTGTGCCACCCAGACCGATATTGTCAGACACAATCGACAAGCCGTTGTTAACTTGTGCATCGAGCGTAACCGTTGGGCCAGTCAGGTTGGTGCCTCCGAGGCCGTCGCCGGCAACGATTTCTGTAAGGGCACCAGCTGCACCCAAGCTTTGCCAGCTCACATCACCAGAGCCATCGGTCACCATGATATTGCCATTACTGCCATCAGCTGCCGGTAGGTCGTAAGGATCAGACCCATCGTCGACGCGGATGCGCCCGCCGCGAACATGCAGTAACTGATCAGGCGTATTTTCACCGATACCGATGTTGCCGGTTTTCATCACCACCATTGCATTACTACGCGAGGCATTGTTCTCGCCATTACCCACAACGAAGACGCGGTCTGCAGCGTTGTAATTGGTAACATCTGTAGCCGAATAGCCTGTGTTGTCATTAAAAAGACCGACTACTACCTCACCGTGCGACAAGGAATTTAATTCAAAGCCCATTGCTGCTCCCCCGCGGCCTTCCGAAACAGCTCTCTGACCGAGCACGACGCTACCAACTCCGTCAGCAGTATTCCGCAAACCGCCTGCGAATGCGCCTTGACCGTTTGCAATCGCATTGTCACCAATTGCAATTGCACCACTGGCAAGTGCTTCGGCTTCATTACCAATGGCCACACTCAGGTTGCTGTTGGCAACAGTGTTGAAGCCCATAGCGATACTCTGAGTGCCAACGTTGGCATCGTTCCAATGCTGTCCGTTATAAGGTGCACCGTTGTCGAAAACACGGCCAACGCGGAAAGCGGCTTTGCGGGGAACCCACATCAGACGGGTCCCCTCTCCAAGGTTTGGGATAGCACCTGTACTAAAATCAGTTTCACCTTCAACTAATAGCCCCGTTTCGTTTTCAACCCCTACATCGACATGCAACTTCATGTCCGGGCTACTTGTACCGATACCAACGTTTTGGTCGCTACTAATCCGCACGGCCTCTGTGTTGTTCGTTCGTAAAGACAAGCCGTTATTATCTGTAGTGCCGAGGAAGTTGCTTGCGGGAGATGTGCCGGCGTTACCGTCAATTTGCCACCCGTTGTTCGTTTGCGGGATCCAGTTGGTGCCGTCCCAAGTCAGAACATCATCTGGGTTGCTGCCATCCACCAGGTCCAAGGGGTTGCTTGCTGTGCCATCGCCTATAAAAGTGTTGGGGTTGGAGATGACCACCTGCGACCCCCAGTCATCCGAGGGCTGTGATTCCCACTGCCCAAGCGTGCTGTTCCAGGTGAGGACATGGCCATCGGCGATACCACCTGGCAGTCCGATTTCAGGAATAGGGCCCGTGCCGTTCGTTAGTGTTAGCCCGTTACCAACCACTGTGATTGCAGTTAAATCACCTACAAAGGCGGGTGCCTGAGCCACCCATTGGCTTGTGCTGGCATCCCAGGTGAGTAATTCGCCGTCTGAACCGCCGGCCGCCAGGTCAATGCTGAAGCCTGACCCTACAGCCGCCCCAAGAGGCGTTCCACCGAGTGTGATGATGGAGGTAGATGAACTCACGTCGCCAGTAGAAGTCGCTGCCGGTTGCTGCGAGACCCATTGACTGGTACTCGAATTCCAGGTGAGAACATCTCCATCTGTTCCGCCCGACGTGAGGTCGACTTCCAAATCTGTAGAACCGAGCACTTTATCTGAGCCGTTGGTAATTTGTAAAGCGGTCGATCCTGTCGTCACATCACTCGTAATGAGACTGATTTCATTGGTTGTGGTATTCACCACGACATTACCCAAGCCCACATAATCGGTTTCCGCAGGCTGCTGGGTATTCCAGGCTGTTCCATCCCAAACCCAAACCTCGCCGGGGGCTGTGCCGTCTGCCAGACCTAATTCGTTGCCTACCGAAGCGCCATTCCCTGTAAAGTAGCGTCTACGAGTGCGACTTGAGTGCCCCAATTGTCGGCTCCGGGTGGGGCTGTTTGCACCTCCCAAACGTTTAAGGTGTTATTCCAGATGAGCAATTGCCCATCAGCTGATCCTGCGGGCAGTCCTATCTCAGGAATCGGGCCGGTGCCGTTATTTATGGTGAGCCCGTTGCCGGCGACAGTGATTTCAGTTAGATCGCCGAATGGCGGTAAGCTACGCCAGCCAGGCACGCCTGAAGCATCGGTCGCCTAGTACTCCTCGTTGCCAGTGGGCGCAGGCACGACGCCGTCTTGACCAACGGCGTTTGTGGCTACGTCAATTTCCAAATCTGCTCCGCCAATGACCTGATTGAACGGATTCGTTATGCTAATCGCACTGGAACTGGTAGTTACATCGCTCGCCGAGGCACCAGGAATCGTGTTAGGCACCCATTGATTGGTTGCAGTCTCCCAGGTTAACACTTGGCCGTTTGTGCTGCCCGTTGGGAGGTCCACCTCCAAAGTAGGATACAAGCCCCCCGTAACAAGCCCGGTTGAACTGCTTAAGCTTACCGTCTGGTCTGGCGCGGTGTTTTCGATAACCCCGCCTGTAATGTCAATACCCGCCCCAGGCGCGTAGGTCGTATTTTCGTCGTTTCCGGGCAGCCAATTCGTACCATCCCATTTCAACACATCTCCTGGCGATGCCGAACCGCCCACAAGGTCTATCGAAAACCCAGTACCGACAGAAGCACAGACAAAATCGCCGGTGATGCTCAAAAGGGCCGATGAAGTGCCAACGTCGCCAGTGTTCAGGCTAATTTCATTGGTCGTGTTATTCACATTCACGTCGCCCAAACCCGTGTAATCGGTCTCTGGCACGGGCTCTGGCACCCAGTTGGAACCGTTCCAGGTAAGTACGTCGTCTGGTGAAGCACCACCTGCCACGAGGTCGATACTGAAGCCGGCCCCCACTGCGGCACCGGTCGCATCTCCGCTGATACTGATTACACCTGTCGTGGAGCTGACATCGCCGGTGTTCAGACTGATTTCATTGGTTACGGTGTTGACATTGACCTCGCCCAAACCAGTATAATCCGTTTCTTGCGCCGCCTCCGGCACCCAGCTTGTGCCATTCCAGGCCAACACATCATCCGGGTTACCCGTAGCAGGTAAATCGATATCGAAATCAGGGTAGTTGCTGATGATGTTGAGGCCCGTTGATGAGCTTAGCGTCACGGTTTGGTCTGGTAGCGTGTTTTCGATGATACCGCCCGCAATGCTAATGCCGGTGACAGAACTGTAAGTGGTATTCTCATCGTCGGCGAGTGCCCAAGCACCGCCATTCCATTTCCAGATTTTGTTGCTGCCAGTGCCGGCAGGAGCGTCGGCAAACTCAATCGGATTCGCGGACGTGCCGTTACCCGTTAACTGATTCGCTGTTACGGCATCCAAACCCAGTGAGGCAATTGAGCTGTTGAGGTTGGAACCCGAAAGCCCTCCGGTTAGCACGATCTCTTAAATGCCAAAGCCGGTTGGCGCAACAACTTCCCAGTCATTCGAGGTTGCGTCCCAGACAAGAATATTGCCATTGGCCAACCCATCAGGGAGCGAGATAGCATTATCGTTGTTCGGATCAATAGTGATTCCAATGCCAGCTGTATACGTAGTATTTTCATCGGGTTGCAGCACCCAAGTGGTACCGGTCCAGGTCATGGCACCAGTTCCGAGTGCACTGGCATCTACGCGATGCAAGATGCCGGTCGCATCGTTGTACAGCAGAAAAGAGCTGACTTGATTATCGACCGTCACATCCACAATGCGGGCGTTGCCGCGTACGTCTAGTGTAGCCTGCGGATTGTCGTTGGCATCCCCAATGACGACGCCTTGTTGGGCATGAGATCGATTAAAAAATATCGACGTTGCGATCAGCGTGAAGAGCAGAATTCGAGAAAGCAGAGTGTTGTCCATCCCTTGATTGTTGAATGTGATAAGCAGAAGTACTTTCTCATTTTAACTACAGAACCTTGGTTAGAGCAGTTAACCTTTGATGGAACGTTCGTCAATTTGAGATGGCCTACACAACACTGGGGGAGAACAATTCGCAGAGCTGCGCATCCAACTTAAGTACTATCGCGTACAAAATTAGTGAAAAAAGCTTATGCCAAACATCAATACTTTGCCTTATTCTTCTGAGACTAGTACAATTGACGTACAGTAAAAGCAGTTGGTTTGTAGGCCTACCCCTCCTAAGCTCTGCATTAGCCAAATTTGAGAAACGCGGTGCAATCTCAGAAGTCTGAAAAGCGGACTTGAACTTTTCATGAGCCTTTTAAGTGTTTCTCCATAAGACACCTGACCGGGCACTACTGAAAATTACGATGTGCGAAACACGACTTGGTAGACTTTTGTGACTTAATGCATTTTATTCTAACAGAACAAGACTGCTATTTTCGATCAAGCCCTATAAAAATTAGACCAATAAGGGATTTCAACCGATAAGCGACCCAAACCCTTCATAACGCCCTACCTCAACCTTTAGAAGCTTAATCATGAAAGATATTAATCGACATAAAACCAATAAAGTATCTTTAAAATTACCATTATGCATTACCGATTCAATTAGCGCCATTTGATATAGCGCCTGTTGAGATTTCGAGAAATGTGATTTTCGATTTGATTATCAGTGAATTACAAGATGAGCCAAGCCTGCGCTGGGCCTTTCGACTCATAGGGCGTTGCTCAGTGCAGGCAAGACAGGCTTCTTTTCTAGACTAAAGCACCTGAGTGATTAGACGGCTGCACGTTCAGTATTGACCGATATATTTCGCTGGAAACAGCAGTAGCATTTCTGCTTTGACGACATCGCTTACCGGCAAGTTGTTGATGAAGTCGGTCAAGCGAGCTTTTGTAATTTTCTCCCCGGTGCGGGTGAGGGCTTTCAGCGCTTCATAGGGCTGCGGGTAGCCCTCGCGCCGGAGGATGGTTTGGATGGCCTCGGCCAGCACGGCCCAGTTGTCGTCGAGGTCACGCTGCAGGCGGGCGGGGTCAGGCTCGATTTTCGAGAGCCCCCGCTGCAGCGATTTCGCCGCAA
>CAZTEZ010000062.1:0-12887 GCA_964611815.1 uncultured Bacteroidia bacterium
GGCAAGGCGGCCGATCAGGCGCTCAAGGTCGGGCATAGCTTGGAGCAGCTCCAGCAGCCCTTCGCGCAGCTTGTCTTCTGTCAACAGGCACTCGACTTTCGCCTGGCGCGCCTCGATGTCAGCGACATCGCGCAGCGGGAAGGTCACCCACCGCCGCAGCAAGCGCGAGCCCATGGGCGTGGCCGAAAAGTCGATCGTGTCGCAGAAGCTCTGCCCGTCGGCGAACATCGGCTGCAGCAGCTCCAGGTTGCGGATCGTGAAGCGGTCGAGCGCCACATAGCCCTCATCTTCAAACCGATAGATGCGCGAGACGTGTTTGAGGTCTTTCTGCTCGTTCTCTTCCAGGTACTGCAGCAGCACACCGGCCGCAACCGTGCCCGCCGGCTCGGCATCCAGACCAAACCCCTTCAGGTTTTCGACTTCAAAATGCCGGCAGAGCTTCTCTTCGGCGTACTCCTGCTGGAAGGCCCAGTCTTCGTAGCGAAAGCTGTAGAAGTCTTCGCCGAGCAGCTCTTTGTAAGCTGTCTGGTCTTTGCGGGCCACGACGACCTCGCTGGGGTTCAGGCTGTAAAAGACCTTCTCGATGCGCTGGGGTCGCCCACTGAGACAGAAGAAGTCCCCGGTCGAAATATCGACGAAAGCCGCCCCAATGTGGCTGCTGTTCTGGAAGAACACACTCGCGAGGTAGTTGTTCTTCGTGTGCTCGAGGATGTCGTCGCTCTGGGTGATGCCGGGCGTCACGACGTCCGTAATGCCGCGTTTGACGACGCCCTTAGCTTGCTTGGGGTCTTCAAGCTGGTCGCAGACGGCCACGCGCTTGCCGGCGCGCACGAGCTTGGGCAGGTAGGCGTTCAGCGAGTGGTGCGGAAAGCCCGCCAGTTCAATCTCCGATGCCGCGCCGTTGTGCCGCTTGGTGAGCACGATGCCCAGAATATCCGCCGCGATGATCGCATCCTCACCGAAGGTCTCGTAAAAGTCGCCGACCCGAAAGAGCAGCACTGTGTTCGGGTACTTCGCTTTCAGCTCGAAGTACTGCTTCATCATCGGCGTTTGTTTGGCCGATTTGCTGGCTTTGGACGTGCTTTTGGTGCGCTGTTTGGCCATGGCGGGCGGTGGAATGTCGTTCGGTGGGCAAGGTAAACGGATGCCTAAAATACGTTACTTTTGGGAGACGTTCGACCCGAGCAAATGGCTTCTCCTTTACATGCGCTTTCTGCGCTCTCCCGCCTGCGTAATCCCGCCGATTGGTCGCCGGGTGGTTTAGCTGCGCTGGCTTGAATGATGCCACTACAAAGCGTCAGCTAACACCATCAGCATTTTATGCAAGCCCCAAAAGCCAGTCGAAATTTGGTACAGTGACAATCGTGAAAATGGTGTAGCTTGTAGGGACGAATCGTCCCATCACATGGCCGCAAGCTTCCGCCCAACCAGTTTGATCTCCCGACTGCGGAATTCAGCAGATACTGCCGAGTGGACACTGGTACTTTTTGCTCCACTGTTGTTTGGATTGTCGACCGAGCTGTTTGACATTACCACCCCCGAAATTCAAAAGGGGTGGGTGAAAGTATTGGGCCAAAGTATTGTATTGATGGGTGTTTTTACGCCACTGCTGACCCATTGGCACATCGAATACTTACGACGTAAAACTGTCGCAGATTTGCTTGACACCTGGCCGAAAGACATCAACGCGCGTATGCTGCGTGTAAAAAGCGGGAGCTGGCTTCAGTTTTACGCGGTTTTGCGAGCCGTATTGGCGGGTGGGATGATTTACTTTGGCTTGCGCTACTTTTTTGTTGAGATCCCCTATCATGCCCCAATATGGGCCTTTTTCAGTTGCTTTGCCTTCACTTTGAGCATGGAGTTTTATTTCATGTCTACACGCTTGCGGCTGCCCAAGCCTGGCGCGCAAATGAACAGACGGCGCTATCGCATCGCCCGTGTCGTCAACTTTGTCATCCAAATTTACATCCTGGGCATCTGTTGGCCACATCTGGATTATTATGCCGACGAATTCAACAGTTACACTGGCCCCACCAAACAAGAAGTCATGTATCTGGTGCTGTTCTTGTTTTTACCTTGTCTGGCAGCCAGATTACCCTACACCTGGGCCATTAGAATGAAAGGAGATACTGGTAAAAGCGGACGCTTTAGCCGTCGACTGGCAAGAACTTTACTTTTTGGAGAAGCGGTACTGCACCTGTTCTTTTTTTAGGAAGCTGGCTTTGAGGTTTAGCGCAAGACGGTAACTGTGCCGGTGCGATTGCCTTCGCGAACTGGCTGGTTGGTCGTCCGGAAATCTATGTGGTAAACATAAACACCTTCCGGCACGGCATCACCATCAACGGTGCCGTCCCAGGGCGTATCAGATTGATCTCCACTATAAACTTGCACACCCCAGCGATCGTAAATTAACAATTCATACTCCACTGCATTCGACTGGATATCGAAGTTATCGTTCAGCCCATCCTGATTCGGAGTAATGACATTCGGAATGAAGAACATGAACTGGTCTTCAACGTTCACTTGAACTTCGGCATCAAGCCTACAGGTTTCAGGCGTAGTCGCATCAACTCTAATGAGGTAAGTGCCTACCTCATCAAAAATCTGGCTAGTCTCAGTGCCGGTGCCCACTTCTTCGCCATCTCGCTGCCATACATATGTATAGTTAGGGTCAGATGGTTCAACTAAGAAACTCACTGGCGTGCTACTTCGCGGAAGTGGCTCCTGTATCGGACTAGAACTGGTGATCGTGATGGGCGCCGGCTCAGGTGCAACAGTAATTGACGCTGCATCTTCAAGCGTCTGTATACAGCCAAAACGTTCTGCAACAACCGTCAAGTTTGCAGGATTAGTGGTCAGGTCGCCAAGTGTAAGATAAAGTGTATCGTTACTCAGCACTTCGTTCAGCACTGTCACCTGACCAGTCGGTAAGAGCACATCGTAATCTACGTCAGATTCAGCATTGGCGATGCGTAGAACCGGTTCAACGGGTTCGCATACGGTTGTATTTAGCAATTGAATATCCGACGCGAGATAAAGTGGTGATTCAACTACAGTAAAGTCTGAAGTATAAACGCTAACACAATTCCCGGATTCCAGTTGGTGTGTAACAGTATAGTTGCCGGCAGTGGTAGGCATCGGGAAATTGCTGGCCGGCAACACTTCGCCATTGGGTAGAAGCGTCAACGTCCCTTCGGATGTTGCAAAGTTGAAATTCAGCAACTGGGGATCGTTGGTGCATAGCGACTCGTTAGAAATATCGAATTCTGCATCTGGGGTACCAACTACAAGCACCGGGTTCAAGGTTTCTATTGCCTCACAAGGCGGTGTACCGGCACGAATCGTAATTTCTACAACATCTCCGGGCGCATACGACGATGGGTCAAAGGTGGCATCGCTGAGGGTATTGCCGAAATTATCAGTGATATTGGCCGAGAAACTGGCAGGTGTAAGTGTGATCGGGAAATCAAAGCCATCCTGACTCAGGCAGATTTCAGATGGAACGTTCGAGTCGTCAACTGACAGCGTTGAGGAAAGATTGATCGTAATTTGTGGAAGCGCTACTGTAGCTGTGCAAACCCCACTAATGGCTTCGACCGTTACGGTAACCATATCACCGTCAACATAGACCGAGGGGTCGAGAATGGCACCGCCGGCATTCAGGGCCAAGGTATTACCAAAGTTGTCCGTGGCGCTCACAGTCGCGCTGGCAGGTGTAAAGGTAAATGGTAGGTCTAACGGGCCGTTGCCAGAGCAATAGGTTGAGGGGAAATCAGCCGGATCAAAATTAATAAGGGGTGTTTCTGAAACAATTATGGTTTGTGTCAGATCATCGGAGCTGCCACAACCTTGCGCAATGAGTTCGATATCGAAAGTGCCGGGTGTGTTCAAGGTTTGAGGCGCGGGGTCAAAATCGACAGCAGGAGCTGGGTTAGTAGGAAAAGCACCGCCGTAGTCCCAAGTAAGAACCGCACCATTCAACACATCAGGCACAATATCAATGTCGTCGCCTACACAGAATTCACTGCTTGGGATAATCGATCCAACAGGCAAGATGTTAAAGCTTGCATCAGGCAATACTGCTGGGGTAACGTTGACTGTTACACTAGCGACATCTGTTCCAGGACAGGGCCCGGGGGTTTCGGTCGTCAGCTCGATGGTGTAAGAGCCCGCGGCGTTGAACACCACACCGGATTCAGTAACAGAAGAACCCGTGGCGGGGGTGCCGCCTGGGAAATCCCAGGTGTACGTCGAGATGCTTGGGTTGCCGGTGCTGCCGCTGGCGTCAAAATCAATGGCATCCCCCTCGCAGATGTCTATGGTGCCGCCGACCGCTGCAGGAGTAGTCATAAAAGCAGCGGTGGTTGATTGAGAAGGGTCTACTGTAATAATTTCGGTAGCTGTCGCGCTAAGGCCACAAGTGTTGGTCGCTGTCAGTGTAACCGTACGAGAGAGTTGAGTACTACCACTATTGGTATACGTATGTATAGGGTTCTCGGTATTTACCGTGGGGCTGCCGTCTCCAAAGTCCCAGGTGTAATTCTGTGCATCCACAGAATTATTTGTGAACAGAACATCATCTCCGTCACAGACCACCGTTGGGCCGGCGGTAAAGTCGGCAGTGACGTTTGAGGGAAGGATAGAAAAATTGTCAAATCCGAAGCCTTCAAGGTTGCAACCATTACCCGCATCAAAACCATCGGGATTGGAGCTAAAGTCGGCATCTGCAGATAGCAAAAACCTAAACTCTACAGAGCTGGCACCATTAACGGCAGCAGGCAAACAGTGTCTGGCCGTGCTCCACTGACCACAATTCAATGTAAAGGGCTGGCCACCCGCATTCTGATCTGGGCAACCTGGGTTAGCCGAACTGCAAGCAAAAAACCCATTGTTGAAAGTTACTCCAGCAGAATTATTGTCATAAGTCGTGCCCGACCAGGCATTGTAGATGCTGGGGAAAGGATCGCTGAAATTTGCGAAACGTCCTGAGTTGTACCAGTTCTGAGTAAAGGCATCATTCACAGCTGCATCTGTACCTTGGCCTATGACTTGCCATGCCCCACCAGATATGCGGTATTGCAAGGTGACAACCTCAAACTTTTCTTCATTCTCTGTGATAAAGTCAAACTCAACGTACATGCGTGCATCTGTCGGCAATGCAGAGAAGTCGTAAACAGAAGAAAGGACAAAACTATGCTCATTTGAAGTTACATAACCATCCGGCGGATTGATTCCGGTCATCCAGGCATTGGAGCCATTGGATGCAGGCATCGGCGCAAAGCTGATATGGTTAGAACTCGGTGTACCCAAACCCCAACTACTAGGCTGCCCGCCGATAGCATTGCTTGTCCACCCGTGACCGGGAGTTTCAAAGTCTTCGGTCAAACCGACAGCTGGGACAACCGTCTGTGCCGAAACTTCCTGTTGAACCGAAAATAGGCTAATTAGGAAAACGAAAATCGGCAGGAATTGAGTTTTCAACTGGCTAGTATGTTTCATAATAAGTCTTTCAAAGAAACAAAAAGAAAGTTAAGCCAACGTTCAGTTCAGAGGCTTTTGTCCAAAACGACCATATTCAATGCTGAACGGTCGTTAGGTTGCATTCAACCGGTGTTTCGCCCATCCTATTGGTTGTGGTTAAAGCTGTCCTTGATTACCTTGTGTTCAACAGAACACTTATACTATGTCGCACCCAAAGTCAATTCTCAGTTTTGCCTTTCTGTTTTTGCTGATACTCCTAAGCGCTTGCAGTGGTGAGAATAAAAGCGACTCTTCGGAACCGGAAACCACAGCAGAACCTACGGAGAAAGAATCTGAAGCACCGCAAGCATCCGATTCTACGGAAGACCCAGCCGAGTGGACCGAATTGGAAGCCACCGCCGACGAGTGTGGCGAAACCATGGCCAAGTACATCGACCTGATTAACAAATACTCTGATGTCTACGGCGATTATGCTGCCAACCCCGACGATGCCGCGCTACAGGTGCGTGTTGACGAACTCCAAGATGCCGCTGAGCCGCTGCAGAAAGAGATCGAAGAGAAAGGGCAGGCGTTTTATGCCGAAAACTATGACAAAAAATGCTGGCAGACCTATAGCGAGGCCGTTCAACGGATGAGCGTTAAAGTTTCAAAAGCCGCTGGCAAGATGATCGAAAAGAAGATGCCGGAGATTCAAAAGGAGTTAGAAGAAGCGACTAAACAGCTCGAGAATATGGACTATTAATTCCCGGACGTCATTACATTGAAAAAGCCGCGACTCGTTTGAGTCGCGGCTTTTTTGTGGTGCTTGGCAGCTCATTTATTCATGCTTCACCATGCGGTGGCTGATGGTCTCACTGCCGAAACGCAGCTTGTAGACGTACACCCCGGCAGCCAGGCGGTCGATGCCATGTGGCGACCAGGTGTGGTTGCCGGCTTGCAGTTCGGCGGTCTCTTCTACGAGCAGGCGGCCGACCTTGTCGTAAACGCTAAGGTAGACCTTGCCCGATTCGGGCAGGTAGAGCGGAATGTTCGTGCGCCCGTTGAAGGGGTTCGGGTAGTTCTGCCCGACGGCAAAGCCAGCAACATCATCGCCGATTTGCAGCTCGATGACGTTCGAGAAGTCCGTCGCACCGTCGAAGTCCTGTTGGCGCAGGCGGTACTGATAGCTACCGGGCAGCAGGTCGCGGTCGCGGTAGGTGTACGAGCTGGTCTGCATAGTATTGCCGTTGCCGGGCACCCAGGCGATGTCTTGCCACGGGCGATTGGGCAGTCGGCGCTGCAGCGTGAAGCCGGCGTTGTTGATCTCCAGCGCAGTCGCCCAGCGCAGAATCGCGTCATTTTCAACCGGGTAGCCAAAGAACTGCAGGCCTTCTACGGGCAGCACGCCATCGCCGATGAGCGTGATGTTGAAGTCAGCATCGTTGCCGGCATAGCCGTCAATAGCGATGTAATAGTCCGTATTGGGTGGCAGGTTGTTGGGGCCGTACTGAATCGAATCTTCCGTGCCGGGGTTTTCGCAGAACACCGGTGTGCGGTCGGCAGGGTCGCAGGGGTTGGGGCCGGTAGCCTGGAAGATCTCGACCTGAACGCCCGAGTTACCGGGGTTCGAAACGACATCATGCACGATGGCCGTCACCTCGCCGCCGTCGGCGTCGGTCGTAAAGCTGTACCAAACGGTGTTCTCGACAGTCACGATGGTGCTACAATCACTGAAGGTGGGGTCTTCGCTGCCGACAACGGCGGCGTTGCTGGTTTGTGAGGCGGTTGTGGTGCCGATGCTCAGCTGTATGGCATTCGAGCAGTGGTCGTTGCAATTCGGGAAAGTCGACATATCGACGTGGAAGGTGTCATTCTCGAAGAGCTGATCGGCCGCACCGTTCGGGAACTCGCACCAGATGGTGATGTCCGAAGTCTCAGTCGGCACCGTGATGCCCGTCAAAAAGACCGTCTCGACATTGCCGGTCGGGATGTTCAAGCCACTGAAGCTCTGCATGCCAGCGGTGCCGTCGATGATGTAATGCACGTTCACGTCCGTGATATCCGGGGCGCTACAGCGCAGCACGTTCTCAATGTCCACTTCCATTTCGTATGAGGAGCCCCAGCAACCTCTGACACCGGCCACCCGCGCCTCAATGGGCGTATCGGACAAGCGGAAGTTATCAATGGCAAATTGCGCGCGACCGCTGTTGAAGAGGTAGTTGTCGGTTGTGATGCGGAACATCACGCAGGGCTCGCCTACCAGACTGCAGAGGTCGTAGGCCACGGGTGTCCATCCGTCGAGCGTCACGGTGTTGTAGTTAGGTAGACCCCAGCCGTTTTCAGGGCTCGGTGCCACGCCGTACCAACCGGGCTCGGCGGGGGCGCCCAGCACGCTCCAAGAGCTGCCGCCGGTGGTAGAGTACTGCACACGGATATTGCCTTCGTAAAATGTGTCGTAGATATTCAGCTTCATGTCGAACGCCAAGCGGGGATTGGTCACGCTGGTGAAGTCAAATACCGGCGACTCCAGCCACGCCAGTTGCGTGCCGTTGTTGTTACATTCCAGATACCAGCAGTCGCCATTGCCCTCTGGGCCGTTCAAATAGGGCACGGCACCATGTGTCCAGAAGCGACTGGCACTGCCGCCACCAGCCACCCAGCCGCCCAGGCCCGTTCCGGCGTTGAAGTTCTCGGCGTAGGGGTAGGTGTCGAAGAAGCTGTGTGCACGATTGACCGTCCAGCTAATCGTGTCATTGACGGGGGTGATGTCGCCGGTCTCGTTGGTCACAACGGTGAAATCGTAACTTCCCTCAGTGTCCATGTTCGGCGCGGTCGGGAAGGTGTAGTCTACCGAAACGCCCGGTGCAATCGGCCCACTGATCGTGCCATTGAGCACCTGCTGGCCGGTGGGGCCGTCGATGGTGCATTCGATCGGCACATCCGAGAGCGGGTTGCACGAGAAGTTCTGCACGCGGACCTCTATGTTCGCAGCCGTTGCCGTGCAGTTGGCTACACTCAGCGGGGCCAGTGCCGCGATCGGTGCCACATCGTTACTCTCGGCAATGCGCACGTTGTCGAAAGCGAAATCGAAGTCGTTGGCGTACAAATAGCCCGTGGTGGTAATGCGGAATTGCACGCAACTTTCACCTGCTAGATCGCAAAGCGACTGTGACATCGTCGTCCACTCCGGAATTTGCTGATTGGCCCCGAGGTTGGTGGTTGGGCCCCAACCCGTGCGGCTCGCGCCGGTGCTCCAGGCGGGCATCACACTGTACCACTGCGGGGTGACTTCATCGCCGAGTATGGTCCAGGTGGCGCCATTATCCAATGTGTACTCAACGTGCACGTTGTTGCCGTAATACGGACGAATATCCGCCTTGACATCCAGCGTGAGTGTGGGGTTCGTCAGGCCACTGAAATCAAAAATCGGACTTTCAACGAACACCCGCTGAGAACCGGTGTTGGTGATCACCGTATGCCAGGAATCGCCATTGCCTTGCGCTCCGCCCAGGAAAGGCACGGTACCGTGCTGCCAGTATCGGTTGGGATGATAGGTGCTGTCAGCAATCCAGTTGCCATGCCCAGTGTCGAAGTCCTCGCTATACGGGAACGTGCTGATGGTTGTGAACAGGCGCTCGATACTCCAGCGAATGGTGTCGTTCCGGCGGTTGATATCTCCCGGGTAATCGACATAGGCCGTGAAGTCGTAGGTACCAATGTCGTTGGCATCCAGACTGTCGACAAAAAGATACGTGAAGAACGACTCAGCGGGAACCGGACCGGCGATCACTTCCGTAAGGGTCTGTGTGCCGCTTGGGCCGTCGACTTCCACGGTTACCGGTACATTTGTGGCATCACTGCACATGAAGTTGTAGAGGCGTAGTTCGACCGGCACGCGGCCATCGTTACCCCAGCAGTTGTCGAAGCTGGTGGGCTGCAGGTGTTCGATCGCGCTGAGGTCGGGGCCGTCTTCGATGCGCACGTTGTCGAACGCGAATTCAAACTCATTTGCGTAGAGGTAGCCCGTGGTGGTAATGCGGAACTGCACGCAGCTTTCGCCCGCCAAGTTGCAGAGCGACTGCGTCATGCGTGTCCACTCAGGAATTTGCTGAGCGGCACCCAGATTCGTCGTGGGGCCCCAGCCCGTGCGGGAGGCGCCGGTACTCCAGGCGGGTAGTTCGCTGTACCATTCCGGGGTGCTTTCATTCCCAAGTATTGTCCAGGTGTTGCCGCCATTCAGCGAGTATTCGACATGAACGTTATTGCCGTAATACGGACGCAGGTCAGCCTTTACGTCCAGGCTCAACATCGGATTGATGAGGCTACTGAAATCGAATATCGGACTTTCGACATACGCAAGTTGGGAGCCGCTGTTCGTCACAACTGTATACCACGAATTGCCGTTGCCTAAGGGTCCACCCAGGAAGGGCACCGCACCATGTTCCCAATAGCGGTTCGGATGAAAGCTGCTGTCGGCAATCCAGTTGCCCATGCCGCTGTTAAAGTCTTCGTCGTACGGGAAACTCGTAACAGCTACATGCGGGCGGTTGATGCGCCAGCGGATAGTGTCGTTGCTGCGGTCAATGTCGTCGGTCAGGTCAACATAGCACGTCAGGTCGTAATCACCGAGGTCGGGGGCATCGAGGCTGTCGACGAAATGATACGTGAAAAAAGATTCTGCAGGAATGGGGCCGGGGATGACTTCAGTCAATGTCTGCAAGCCGTTGGGTCCATCCATTTCTACGGTAATCGGCACATTCACAGTATCGCTGCACAGGAAGTTGTAAAGTCGCACTTCGATAGGCACTCGGCCGTCCAGGGCGCAGTTGTCAAAGTCGGTTGGCTGTAAGTGCTCAATAGCGCTGAGGTCCGGGCCGTCTTCAATGCGTACATTGTCGAACGCAAATTCGAACTGGTTGGCGTATAGATAACCCGTAGTGGTAATGCGCAGTTGCACACAGCTTTCGCCGGCCAAATCGCAAAGCGATTGGCGCATGCGGGTCCATTCAGGTATTTGCTGATTCGCCCCCAGATTAGTGGTCGCCCCCCAGCCGGTGCGGGAGGTGCCGGTGCTCCAAGCCGGGAGTTCACTGTACCATTGCGGCGTGCTTTCATTGCCCAAAATCGTCCAGGTGGTGCCGCCGTTCAAGGAGTATTCGACGTGTACGTTGTTACCATAATAGGGTCGGAGGTCTGCTTTGACATCCAAACTCAGCATGGGGTTGGTGAACTCGCTGAAATCGAAGATGGGGCTCTCGACGTACGCGCGTTGTGAACCCGAGTTGGTGACCACCGTGTACCAGGAATCGCCAAAGCCCTGCGGCCCGCCCAGGAACGGCACAGTGCCGCGTTCCCAGAAGCGGTTTGGATGATAAGTGCTGTCAGCGATCCAGTTGCCAGGCCCACTGTTGAAGTCTTCGTCGTAGGGGAAGCTGGTGATCGTGATGTGTGGGCGGTTGATCTGCCAGGTGACGGTGTCGTTCGCGCGGTCAATGTCATCCGCCAAATCCACGTAGGCCGTAAACGTGTAAGTGCCCGGCAGCGGTGCGAGGATGCTGTCCGTAAACAGGTAATTGAAGTAGCTCTCGCCTGTTACCGGGCCGGCGATGGTTTCCGTAATGCTCTGGCTGCCGTTTGGGCCGTCTACTTCAACGGTCACTGGCACGTTAACGGTGTCGGCGCATACGTGGCTGAACATTCGCAGCTCAACGGGCACGCGGTCGTTATCGCCCCAGCAGTTGTCGAAGTCGGTAGGCTGCAGGTGCTCAACGGCCAGGAGGTCGGGGCCATCCCCTATGCGTACGTTATCGAATGCGAATTCGAACTGGTTGGCGTACAAGTAGCCGGTGGAGGTCACACGCAGCGTGACGCAAGACTCGCCGGCTAAATCGCAGAGCGACTGCGTCATGCGCGTCCACTCCGGAATCTGCTGGTTGGCACCCAGGTTCGTTGTCGGCCCCCAACCGGTGCGGCTGACGCCGGTGCTCCAGGCCGGTAGCTCGCTGTACCAGTTCGGAGTGGCTTCATCGCCCAGTATCGTCCAGGTGTTACCGCCATCCAGTGAGTATTCAACATGCACATTGTTGCCGTAATATGGTCGCAAATCGGCTTTTACATCCATCTTCAACACCGGGTTGGTCAAGCCACTGAAATCAAACACGGGGCTTTGCACGTCAATGCGCTGTGAGCCGCTGTTGGTCACCACCGTGTACCACGAATCGCCTTCGCCATTGGGACCGCCCAGGAAGGGTACTGCGCCGTGTTCCCAAACGCGGTTTGGGTGATAGGTGCTGTCGAGGTACCACCCGCCGTTGTCGGTGTTGAAGTCTTCGTTGTAGGGGTAAGTGGACACGATGCCGCCAGTCACGTCGACGGTCTTGAACGCGGTGTCGTTTTCAGGAATCGGATCCGTCGGCACGTTGGTATATGCCTCAAAGTCATACACGCCGACGTTTGTCATATCAAACGTGGGTGTCATCAGGAACTCCACCGTGGCACCCGGTGCCAAGGGCCCGGCGTAGGTGTCGTTTAAGGTTGCGCTGACTGCCCCGCTGATGTTCACCACCACCGGGATGTTCAGCGCATCGGTGCAACCGTTGTTGCGTAACTCAACGCGCACTTGCTTGTTGGGGTCGAGCAGGCAGCCATCGGGGTTGGCGGCATCGGGGTTGGCGGCATCGGGGTTCACGATCTCGACGACCTCGACTTCCGGCGCGCGGTCGGTCACTCGGAAGTTGTCCATCGCGAAATAGCTGCTGTCGACGTTCTGGATGTGGTAGTCGAAGCTGCGAATGCGGAACATGACGCAGGGCTGGTTCGCTACATCGCAAGCCACAAAGGCCGCACGTCGCCAGCTGTCAATGGTGCTCGTGTTGCCGTTAGTGGAGCCAAACCCATCGTTGGGGGTGCTCGGCGAATGTCCGTACCACATGACATCGTTATCAGTGCCCAGAGTCGTCCAACTGCTACCGTTAAACGAGTACTCGAAGCGCCAGATAGGTCCGTAGATATTGCCACGCACCTGCATCTTGAAGTCGAACTCAACCAACGGGTTCTGCACACCCGTGAAATCAAACACTGGCGATTCCAGATACGCATACGTATACGTGCTGTTATCCAGTGAATAGTACCACGAATCGCCCTCACCATCGGGCCCGCCAAGATAGGGCACGGGGCCATGGCTCCAACGTTCGTTGCAGCGGCGGGTGTTCTCGTACCAGTTGCCATCATCGGAGTTGAAGTCCTCGAAGTAGGGCAACGTGACTGGCGTGCTGCTGCGGTTGAGCGTCATCGCGTTGTTGCCCGGCATGGTGTCGAAGGGCTCTTCGGTGCTGACCATAAACGTGTAATCGCCAACAGCAGAAAAGTCAAAGGTGGTGTTCCAGTTGTAGGCGTAGCACTCGCCGGGGTTTAGCACTGGCGTGGTG
>CAZTEZ010000063.1:0-1295 GCA_964611815.1 uncultured Bacteroidia bacterium
GTTAAGCACTTCAAGAGAACGCAAACTAAGAGAGCCGCTTCGGCGAAGGACCTACAACTACTGTAGCGCGCGCGTTTGCACGAGGAGGTCCTTCGCTTCGCTCAGGATGTACCGGCTTTTATGTAGAAAGGGAAACGGTCAATCCTGAACATCCTGTTCGTAATCCCGAAAATCCTGGTTCTCAAACGCAATCACAACGCGATATGGTCCACCTCTTCTTCCTCAGAGGTGCCCGCGTCGTTTGAGCTGCCCTGACCGTTGCCGGGCAGATGGGGCTGGTCGTCGGACGAAATCGCGAGTTTCCAGCGGTGGATGCGGCGGGAGAACTGAATCTTCGCTTTGAAGTAAATGACGTAGAGTGCCGGCACGACCAGCAGCGTGAGGATCGTCGCGAACAGCAAACCGAAAATGATCGTCCAGGACAGCGGCCCCCAGAACAGCACGTTGTCGCCGCCGAAGTAGATACCGGGCTTGCCTTCCCAGAAGAGGCCATAAAAATCGATGTTCAGGCCAATAGCGAGCGGCACAAGACCCAGAATCGTCGATATCGCCGTCAGCAGCACCGGCTTGAGGCGCACCTTGCCAGCTTCGATGATGGCATTGCGGGTTGAGGCACCCTGCTTTTTCAGCAGGTCTGTAAACTCTACGAGCAGAATGCCGTTGTTTACAACAACGCCGGCCAGCGCGATGATACCCACGCCCGTCATCACGATGATGAGCTCCATGCCAAATATCGCGTAGCCCAATAACACACCAACAACGCTGAAGATGACTTGCGTTAGAATGATGAACGTTTTGCCCAGCGAGTTGAACGAGGCCGTCAGAATGAACAAAATGAGCATCACAGATATACCCAACGCCAGGGACAAAAAGTCGGCGGTCTCTTGTTGGTCTTCTTGTTCGCCCGTGAGTTCGATGGTAATACCTTCGGGCGTGTTGAACTCCTCGGCCAGCTTCTTGATGCGGCTCACGATCTCGTTGGCGGTGAAACCCTCCAGCACGCCCGAAGTGATGGTGACGATGCGCTCGAGGTTCTTGCGCCTGATGCCCCCGTAGCTCGAGGTGTACTCGATGGTGGCCACCGACGAGAGCGGAATCTGCCGGAACTGCCCCGTGGCCATGTCCATAAACGAAATGCGCAAGTTGCGCAGCTTTTCGGGGCTGTTGCGGTAGTCTTCGTTCAGGCGCAAAACGATGGGGTGCTGATCGTCGTCGGTGCGATACTTGCTCACCTCGGTGCCATTGATGGCCGTGCGGATGGCGTTCCCGATCGTCGCGGTTTTGATGCCGTTGCG
>CAZTEZ010000063.1:1395-5724 GCA_964611815.1 uncultured Bacteroidia bacterium
CATTGATGGCCGTGCGGATGGCGTTCCCGATCGTCGCGGTTTTGATGCCGTTGCGATTGGCGCGTTCGCGGTCGATTTTGATGATGGCCTCGGGCTTATTGAGCACGAGGTCGTTTTGCAGCCCCTCGATTCCCGGGATGTTCTTAGAGTCCACAAACTGCTGGAAATCCTGGGCCGTTTTCACGAGCAAATCGTAGTCGTCGCCACGCACCTCGATGTTTACTGGCTCGCCGGTGGGCGGACCGCTTTGTTCTTGTTCGACCGTGATGTCTGCCCCCGGCACGGTGCCTTTCACGGCCGCACGGATTTCTTCTTGCAGCTGGGCGGTTGAAACCCCACCGCGATCCTGAAATTCTACGTACGAGACCGTTATTTTCGCTTTCTCGGGACGCGTACCCTGCTCGAAGGCCAGCGGACTGGGGTTGCCCGCCGACACCGCGACGTTCGTGAGCACTGCTTCGATAATATCGCGATGGGGCGCGATGGTCTTCATCACCTTTTGTGCCACCACTGTGGCAATCGAATCCGTGTACTCGGTGTCGGTGCCCACCGGTAGATTGATGTAAACATACGTAAAGTTCGGGTCGGGAGATGGAAAGAAGCTGACTTTCGGGTTCGACGCAGCGAAGAATACCAACGAGCCAATAAGCAGCACAGTCGAACCTAGCACGAGCAACCGGGGGTTTTTGCCACGTACGGCCCAGGTAACACGCTTTTCGTACCAGTTTTCGATGCGCGGAAGAATGCGGGATTGAAAACCACTGATGGCCGGTTCAATCACAAAGCGCGTGAGCCAAACGAAGGCCAAAAACGTGAGAGCAATGGTGCTCATACCAACGCTGCCGACGACCAGCCCGAGCAGCGCGATGAGCCCAAACAGCGCCGACCACAAATACAGCGGCTTTTTGTTTTTCTTAACCCCCGTGCGGACTTTCGACATAAAGCTCGCAGCAAACACCGGGTTGATTACGAACGCCACAAACAGCGAGGCCGCCAAGGTGATGATTAGTGTGGCAGGCAGGTATTTCATGAACGAACCCGTGACGCCCGGCCAGAACAACAGCGGGAAAAACGGCGCCAACGTCGTCAGTATACCGGCCAAAACGGGCAGGAAGACTTCGGCGGGCGCGTATTTGGCGGCATAGTCAATCGACACGTCCTGCTCGTTGAAAATCCGATAGGTGTTCTCGACGACCACAATCGCGTTATCCACCAGGATGCCCAGCGCCAGCAGCAGCGCAAAGAGAACGATGATGTTCAGCGAGAAATCAAAGCCAGGAATGATCATGAACGTGATGAACGCCGAAAGGGGCACCGCCGCTCCTACGAACAGCGCGTTGTTGACGCCCATGAAAAACATCAGCACAAGCGCTACGAGAAAGAAACCCAGGATGATGGTGTTGATCAGGTCGTTGAGGGTGGTGCGAGTGTTCGTGGAAGTGTCGCCGAATGTGCTGACGTTGAGGTTCTCGGGCAGGTCTTCCTTTTGCATCCGCTCAAGTAGGGCATAAATTTTTTCGGAGGTCTCGATGAGGTTTTCGCCCCCGCGTTTAACCACACTTAGTGTAATCACCTTTTGGTCGTCGAGGCGGGCGTAGCTCTCCTGGTCTTTGAAGGTGTTTTTGATCTCTGCGATGTCGCGCAGGTAAACACTTGCGCCACGCGCCGAACGCACGATCATATTCCGCAGTTCATCGACCTCATCGAACTCACCGATGACTCGCACGGCGTAGTTTTGCATCCCGATCTCGAGCTTGCCACCCGAAATCGTGACGTTCTCTTGCGCCACCGCTTGCTGGATATCAGACAGCGCCAACCCGGCTTTGTGCAGTTTGAACAGATCGACATTGATCTGCACTTCGCGCTCGCGTGCACCCACCATGTCTACGCGGTTGACCTCCGTGAGGGTTTCGATCTCGTCCTGCACGTCTTCGGCGTAAGCTTTTAGGGTTTCGTCGTCATAGTCGCCAGCGATATTCACGTACATAATCGGAATGTCGTTGATCTCGACTTTTTGCACCTCAGGGTCGTCATCCAGGTCATTGGGCAGCTCGCTTTTGGCTTTGTCTACCGCATCCTTCACAAGTCTTTTCGCTTCGTCCACATCCTCGTCGGTCTCGAAGGTGGCAATGATGGTCGAAAAATCCTGAATCGAGTTGGAGTTGACTTTTTTCAGCGTCGAAATCGTGTTGATCTCCTCTTCGATGGGCTTCGAAATCAGGTTCTCGACATCCATTGGCGAGGCGCCGGGGTAGACGGTCGTGATCAGAATCGTCGGGAAAGTGACCTCCGGAAACTGCTCTTTGGGCAGGTTATTGTACGAAATAAGCCCAAAGACCAGCAAAAAGCCCGCAAGCAGATAGGTCGCAGTCTTGTTGTTGATCGCCCAGCTGGTTAGCCATAGCTGGCGGTCTGGCTCCTGTTGTTTGTTCTTTTTTGCCATGTGGGGCAGCCGTTAATAGGTAATGAACACTGATCGGCGGACAGCTGGCGAACCGTGCTGTCGGCGTATTGCAATTGGGGGCTTACTTGGCGGCGGTTTTCTGCACTTGTTTTGGCGGCGTCTTTTTGTCGGCTTGGGCGTCTTTGCCGGTCTGCACCGCCGACCCTAATTTGCCGGTGGGGCTCTTCGATGGATTCTGCGTGAGCATCCGGTCGATCTTCAGCACGGTCTTTGGGGTCAACTCCTGGAAACCGGTCGTCACGACAATATCGCCGCCCTTCAGCCCGCCGAGCACCTCTACGCTCTCGGCGTACGACTTTCCGAGCTCGACTTTTTGCTCTTTGGCGATGTATTGATCGCCGCGCCGCTCGGCGACGTACACGTAGCTGTTATCGCTTTTGCGCCCCCGGATGATGTTCCGCGGAATCAGTATGGCGTCTTTGGCCGTGTAGTCATTGATGCTCACGAAGGCAATCATGTTGGGCTTCAGCTTGGGCGAGCCGTCGATCGTGACTTCGACCTCAAACGTGCGGGTCATGGGGTTGATCTGCTCGCCCACCTGACGGATGCGGCCCGTCATCTCTTTGTCGAGGTCCGGGAAGTCGATCATGACCTGGTCGCCGAGCTTCACCTTGTCGGCGAAGGCTTCCGAGATGTTGGCGATCAGCTTGTACTGGCCTTTGCCCACAATGCGCACGATGGGCGATCCCGGCCCGGCAAACTCACCCTGCTTGGGAAAGACCTCGTCGACTTCGCCGCTGATGGGGGCGGTCACGAAGTATTTCGAGCGCTGCTCTTTCAGCGTCGCAAGGTTGTTCTGCAACGATTCATAATTGTTTTTGGCCTGCAGGTACTGCATCTCGGAGCCCACTTTCTGCTCCCAGAGGCGCTTGCGGCGCTCGAAGTCCGTCTTCGCCAGTTCGAGGCGGGTTTCGATCTCCTGAATCTGCTTGTCGACGGTCGAGTGGTCGATCACGGCCACCACCGTGCCCGCGCCAACGTACTGGCCTTCTTTCACTTTCAGCTGTTGCACACTGCCGCCCATCATCGTGCTGACGATGGCCTGGTTGTCGCTCTCCACCGCGCCTTCCACGTCGACGTAGTGCTTAAAAAGCTGCGGTTTCAGTTTGGTGGCGGCCACAAACTTCTGGCGCTCAGACTTCGCCGTGGTGTCCATCTCGGCGATTTCATTCTCAAGCGCATTCACCTCGGCCTTTAGTTCGGCCAGGCGTTTTTTCTTTTCCTCAAGGCTTTCTTCGCCGCCACAGGCCACAAGCGTGAGGGCGAGCAGGAGTACGGGGATGAGTCGGGCTGCCATAATCAAAGCTTTAGCGTTCAGGCCCTTATGGGCATTCGGTTTGGGGTCGTTTGTTTGTGTCAAGGAGGTCATCTTGCAATTACTTGTAGGCGGCGGGCGAGAGGTTGCCCAGCGCCTTGTCGAGGTCCACGGTTGCGATGTACGCCTGAATCATGGCGTCGGTGTAGTTGATCTGTGCCTGGTTGAGGCTGCTCTGGGCGTTCACGACTTCCAGGTTGGTGCCAATGCCCTCCTGGTATTTAATGTTCGTGACGCGGAAGACTTCTTGCGCGAGCTCGAGGTTGCGCTCCTGGTTTTCGAGCTCCAGCGTTGCGTTGCGCAAGTTGGTGGTCGCCTGGCGGATCTCGAGCTTCATGCTGCGCTCAAAGTTCTCGAGCTGCGATTTATAGAGCATTTCGTCGATTTCAGCTTGCTGAATGCGCGCGCGTGTGGCCAGGCCATCGAAGACGTTCCAGCGAATCTGCAGCCCGACATTCGACACACCAAACCAGTTCTGGCCGTTGAAGTGGTCGTTAAAATCATTCGTAAAGATCTGTGTGCCGTAGCTGAACGAGCCGTAGAGCTTGGG